>JBIJDP010000581.1:0-2656 GCA_044344065.1 Opitutaceae bacterium | reverse complement strand
GACTACGGCTTTGCCGAGGCCCTGACCGTTTATGGCAAGATCGGCGTCAAGTGCTGGATCTGCAAAAAAGAGTCCGACAACAACTGATCTCTCTCCGATCGCATCCGCAACTAGGAGAATCCTCCCATGGCTTTAGCTCCCGCCCGTACCAAATACCGCAAATCCCAGAAGGGTTCCCGCGCCGGCAATGCCAAGCGCGGCAATACGCTCGCCTTCGGTGAATTCGGCCTGCAGTCCCTCACCCGTGGCCCCATGACCGGCCAGCAGATTGAGGCGGCCCGCGTGACCATCTCGCGCCACCTGAAGCGCAAGGGCAAACTCTGGATCCGCGTCTTCCCCCACAAGCCCGTCACCAAGAAGCCCGCCGAGACCCGCATGGGCCAGGGCAAGGGCCCGGTCGAATACTACGTCGCCACCATCAAGCCCGGCGCCGTCCTCTTCGAGCTCTCCGGCGTGCCCACCACCGTCGCCAAGGAGGCCTTCCGCCTCGCCGATGCCAAGCTGCCCTTCCGTTGCCGTTTCATCGTGCGCGAAGGCACCCAGGCCTGAACCGCTAACCAACCTGCCGTCCCGTCATGACTTCCAAAGAAATCCGCGAACTCTCGCCCGCTGAAATCAGCACCAAGCTGCGCGAAATCCGCGAGCAACTCACCCAGCTGCGCCTGCGCAAGCACACCGGCCAGGTTGAGAAGACCCATGAGCTGCGCTCCCTCCGCAAGGACATCGCGCGCCTTGAGACCGTCCTTAACCAGAAAAAAAGCCAAGCCGCCTGAGGCGCCCTAAGCCATGTCCACCCACGTCCGCCACAACCGCCGCAAGACCCTCATCGGTTTCGTCACCAGTCGCTCCGGCGACAAGTCCGTCAAGGTGACCATCCCCTACAAGACGCCGCACCCGCTTTACCACAAGGTCGTCAACCGCCAGACCGTCGTGCACGCGCACGACGAAAAGAACGAGACGAAGGCCGGGGACAAGGTTGAGCTCATGGAGACCCGCCCCATCAGCCGCCTGAAGCGCTGGCGCATCATCAACGTCGTGGAACGCGCCGTCGCCGTCGCGCCCGAGGCCATCACCGAGAAGGACGTCGCCGAGACTGTCCCCACCAAGACCGTCAAGGAACCCGCCAAGGCCTGAGCGCCGCGGCCCATCACTTAAACAACCTACCACTGGAGGCCTGCCATGATTCAATTGCGCTCAATTCTCGAGGTTGCCGACAACACCGGCGCCCGTCGCGCCGCCATGATCAACCGCAAGGGTCAGATCACCGCCACCGCTGGCGTCGGCGACATCATCACCGTTCACATCAAAGACAGCGCGACTGACGCTACCGTGAAGAAGGGCGAGGTCGCCAAGGCCGTCGTCGTTCGCACGAAGGTCCCGGTGCGCCGGGCCGACGGCAGCTACCTGCGCTTTGATAGCAACGCCATCGTCATCATTGATGCGACGAACAACCCGAAGGGCACCCGCATCTTCGGCCCCGTCGCCCGCGAACTGCGCGCGAAGAACTTCATGAAGATCATTTCGCTCGCCCCGGAGGTTCTCTAACATGGCCCAGAAATTCCACGTCAAGCGCGGCGACCAGGTCGTCGTCATCTCCGGCGCCCACAAGGGCAAGACCGGCAAAGTCCTTGAGATTCTCGCAAAGAAAGAGCGCGTCCGCGTCGAAGGCGTCGCGATGATCAAGCGCCACCTCAAGAAATCCCAGGAGCATCCCCAGGGCACCATCGCCGAGCGCGAGGGTTCCGTGCATGTCTCCAATCTCATGCTCCAGGCGGTCTACGACGCGAGCAAGCGGAAGAAAGCCGCCCCCGTCCCCGCCGCCACCTGAGTTCGGACCATTGCGCGCTTGCCAACCGGCAGCCGCGCCTGCGTTACTGAGCGCTTTTCCACTTAACACTCACTCCTTTGCCGCCGGGTCGGTAATCCGGTGGCCCTTCCAATGAGCTACGTTCCCACACTCAAGAAACTCTACACCGAGCAGGTTGCCCCCGAGCTCGTGAAGAGCCGCGCTTACAAAAACAAGCACCAGGTGCCGAAGATCACCAAGGTTGTCGTCAACACCGGCATCGATGCCGAGGCGGACAAGAACCAGATCGCCGACGTCCAGCGCGATCTCGCCCAGATCACCGGCCAGAAGCCGGTCCTCACCAAGTCGAAGAAGGCCATTTCCAACTTCAAGCTGCGCCAGGGCCAGATCGTCGGCTGCTGCGTCACGCTGCGCAGCAACAACATGTGGGAATTCCTCTACCGCCTGCTCGCGGTGGCGCTCCCCTCCATCCGCGACTTCCGCGGTGTCTCCCCCAAGCTTGACGGGCAGGGCAACTACAACCTCGGCATCACCGATCACTCGATTTTCCCCGAGATCAATCTCGAGAGCATCAAGAAACACATGGGCCTCGACATCACGATCGTGACGACCGCCGGGTCCGATGACGAGGGTCGCGAGCTGCTCCGTCTCCTGGGCATGCCGTTCCGCCGCTCCGAGCCCACCAAGACCACCACCACCGCCGCCTGATTTTCCCCACGCCATGCCGAAAACATCCGCCATCGAACGCAACAAAAAGCGCGTGCTCCTCGTGGAGAAGCACAAGGCCAAGCGCGCCGAGCTCAAGGCGATCATCGCCAACCCCAACACCACCGACGTCGAGTTCTTTGC
>JBIJDP010000579.1:0-2661 GCA_044344065.1 Opitutaceae bacterium | reverse complement strand
GGAATCCCGCCGCCATGAGAATCTTAGGGCCATAGTAGACCACAATGTTGACCCCGGACAATTGACCGAAGACCGCCAGCATCACTCCCACCAGCAGCGCGCGCCGCAGTCCCGGCCGGAAGAGCTCCGCGAGGGTGCCCTCCTCATGCGCCAGGGAGTCCTGAATCTCCGTCAACTGGGCCTCGGCCTGCCCGCGGCCGGCCACTCCCGCCAGAATCCGGAACGCCGGTTCCGTGCGGGCTTCCTTGGCCAGCCACCGCGGACTCTCGGGCACGAAGCACAGCAGCACGAGGAACAGGCCTGCGGGCAAAATCTCCGCGCCGAACATGCCGCGCCAGATTTCCGTCACCATGACCCGGTGCAGCATGCTGCCCACCCCGAACGCCTGGGGATGCGTCGTCGCATAATCCACCAGCCACCAATTGGAGAAATACGCCGCCAGTATCCCGATCACAATGGACAGTTGGTAAAGACCCACCAGCCGGCCGCGCAGCCGGGGCGGCGCAAACTCACTGATGTACATCGGCGCCAGCACGGAGGCCATCCCCACCCCGAGTCCCCCGAGCCACCGGGCGAGGATCAGGATCGTGAACGTCGGCGGAATCGCCGAATAAATGGCGGAGACCAGAAAGAACATCGCGGCAATGATCAGGACGGGCTTGCGTCCGAACCGGTCGCCCAATGTCCCGGCCCCGAGCGCGCCCAGGACGCAGCCGACCAGCGCGGAACTCGTGAGCCAGCCTTGCAGCAGATCGGTGAGGTCGTAGTGCACCTTCACCCGTTCGATCGCGCCCGAGATCACCGCGGTGTCGAAGCCGAAGAGCAATCCGCCAATCGAGGCCACCAGGCAGATGCCCGCCAGATAAAGCGCACTGCCGCGGGCCGGTGCCGCGGCTAGGGCGGCCGCCGACGGTTTCGTGAGTGGGGTTGTCATTGTTCAGGTCTTTCGCGCACGCTTCGCCGGCTTGGGGAGTTTTTGCAAAATCAGTTCCGGTAGGCCGGCGGGCTTGCTCGCGCTCAAACCACGACCGCCAGCGGGCTGCTTACCGCGGCCGCTTCGGGCTTGCTTGGGTACTTGCGCATTCGCCCTGGTTTCGGCCAGGAGTTCCTCCACCAGCTGCCAGCAATACCGCTGCATGCGCGGCAGGTGGAAGCAGCCCTTCCAGTGATTGCCCTTCAACTGCGTCGAGATGCGCCCGTCGCGGTGTGCGTAGCCGAACCATTCGCCATGCACGGGGTCCGCGAAAACCCGATGTGACCAATCATGCACCAATCGGTGCCACTTGGCATACTTGGCGTCGCGGGTCAGCTGCCACGCCAGCAGCGTCGCGATCTCCGCCTCGTTCTGGGGCCAGAAAAACTTCATCTCGGCATAATACTCCTGCAGCGGCAGCCCCTTCAGTTCGGTGAAGTAAAGGAGTCCGCCATACTCCCGATCCCACCCGCGCTGCCACATGCAGTCGAGCATGCCCAGGCCCAGCCGCAACAGGCGCGGATCCCGCCGGCGCAGCTTGGCTTCGTGCAGGATGAACCACGCGCACTCGATCGCGTGTCCGGGGAAAAGCGTGCGGCCGTCGAAATGGTCGATGATCGCGCCTTCGGGGCTGACCATCTCCATCACGGCACCGAGTTCGGGTTTGTAGAAGTAGCGCTCGACCTCGTCGATGGAACGGTCGATCCACTCGGTGCAGGAGGCGCCCGCGACCTTGACGTCGCCGAGCGCGGCGCGCACCTCCTGGGCGGTGGCGATTGTGATGAACCGCGGACCCAGCCCCATCATCGGACGCGTGCCCGGCTCCGTCTTCGGCGGCATGACGCCGGGCGTGAAGCTGTGATGCAGGTAGGTTTCGAAATAGCGGACCGCCTCCTCGGCCGCACGCGCCTCACCGGTGGCCTTGGCATAGGCCGCGCTGCCAATGCTCGCGAAGCACTCGCTGAAAACGTAGCGACGCATCCGCAAGGGCCGGCCCTCGCGGGTCACCAGAAAGTACAGTTTCCCGTCCGGCGCCCGGCAGTGGTCGCGGAGAAAATCCAGGCAATGCCGCGCCGCCGCCAGCCACTCGGCCCTCGGTTCCACCGTGTTGAACAGGGTGGCGAACGTCCAGGTGGCGCGCCCCTGGATCCAGACCGCCTTGTCGGTGTCGATCACCGTCCCGTCGCGGTCCAGTCCGGTGAGGATGCCGCCCGCCTTGCGGTCGAGACCATGGCGCATCCAGAACGGGATCGTGTCGTCCAGCAGTCCGGTGCGATAAACCTGCTGAAGCTCACGCAGCCTTTTCGTGTTCATGTTGAACTAAGCGGGTGGTTCTCGTTTTGAGGTAAGCGGAGCATCCCGTCGATTCACCCATCCTGCCCGACTTCCCTTGGCCTGAGGAAATTCAGAGAAGCCGAGATGCCACCGGATGACTACCCTAAAAGCTCCGCACGATTTGCCCGGTCGGGCACGAGTCGCGGAGAGAGTGAACCACTGATGCACACTTATTTTCACTGATGAAACATTTGAGCGTTCAAAGTTAAGCGTTCAGCGTTAAGCGTTTCATTTTTCTACCCGCTACCCGCTACCCGCTACCCGCTACCCGCTACCCGCTACCCGCTACCCGCTACCCGCTACCCGCTACCCGCTACTCCCCCCCCCCATGCCTCTCCCCTTCCACCGTCCGC
>JBIJDP010000578.1:0-2663 GCA_044344065.1 Opitutaceae bacterium | reverse complement strand
TGGCGGGCGCGCGGGAGATGGACCGGGCCGACCTGAAGGTGACGGCCGAGCGCGTCTCGAGCGGCGTGGCGCGGCTCGATGCGATGCTCAGCGGCGGCTACTTCCGCGGCGCGAGCGTGCTCATCACCGGCTTTCCCGGCACGGCGAAATCCACCTTGAGCGGAGCCTTCGCCGAGGCGGCCTGCGCGCGCGGCGAACGCACGCTCTTCGTCAGCTTCGACTCGGATGCGAACGAGGTGGTGCACAATCTCGCCTCGGTGAAGATCCGGCTGGAGCGCTTCGTGAAAAAGGGGCTGCTGCGCCTCGTCTCGGCCCGGGCCGTCACTGGCAACGCGGAGATTCACCTCATGCAGATCAAGCGCCACGCGCTCGAGCACCGGGCGCGGTGCGTGGTCATTGATCCCGTCTCGGCGCTGGCCAAACCCGGCAACCAGGACACGGCGCACAGCGTGGCGGAGCGACTGATCGACTGGACGAAGACCGCCGGGATCACGCTCGTCTGCACCAGCCGGCTGGACGAAGCGGGCGGCCAGACGGAAGGCACGCCGCTGCAAATCTCGACCGTCGCGGACACCTGGCTTCACCTGAACTATCTGGTGAATGCCGGCGAGCGGAACCGTGGCCTGTCCATCGTGAAATCGCGCGGCACGGCGCATTCGAACCAGGTGCGCGAACTCGTGCTCAGTGACCAGGGTGTGACGCTGGCCGATGTCTTCACCGTCGGCGGCGAAGTGCTCATGGGCACGCTGCGCTGGGAAAAGGAGCGCGAAGTCCAGGCCGCCCGCGAGGTGAGCGAAGCCGCGGCGATCCACAAAAAGGCCACGCTCGAAAGCGAGGAAGCGGACCTCGAAGGCCGGCTCAAGACGCTCCAGCACGCGCTGGCCGCCAAGCGGGTGGAAAAGCAGGTCTTCGCCCGCGTGGGGGTGGACCTCACCGCCGTCGCGGCCCACGGCAGCGACCGGATGCGCAAGCTGCGCGGAGTGGACGAGAAATGAGCGCGCCCGACGATTACAAGTTCCGGCTCTACGTCGCCGGGGATGGCCCGCATTCCACGCAGGCCATCGCGAATCTCCGCGCGATCTGCGGCGAGCACCTGCCGGAGCGGCACACGATCGAAATCGTGGACGTGCTCCGCGAGCCGCAGCGGGCGCTGGCCGACGGCGTGATGATGACGCCGATGCTGGTGAAACATTCGCCCGCCCCGATCCGCAAAATCATCGGCAACCTCAGCCACCGCGAGCCCGTGCTCCAGGCCTTGGGCTTGCCCGCCTGATCAGATGAGCGCGAATCCACCAGCGGCGGATGATGATCCCGAGGACGAGATCACCGCGCTGGTGCGGACGCTCCACGAGACACAGCAGCGGTTGCAGGAATTGGCGGGCGGCGAAGTGGACGCCGTGGTCCATCCCGGCGGGCAATCCTACCTGTTGCACGACGCGCAGGAGAAACTGCGCGCCAGCGAAACCGCGCAGCACGATCTGGCCGCGACGCAGGCCGCCATCCTGAACGCGCTGCCCGCGCACATCGCCCTCATCGATCACGAAGGCGCGATCCTTTCCGTGAACGACGGCTGGCAACACTACGCGACGGCCAACGGGTCTTCGGACGAGAGTTTCGGCCTCGGCCGGAATTACCTGACCGTGTGTGATTCGGCGCTCGGCGTGTGCTCGGACGAGGCGCACCGGGCGGCGGCGGGCATCCGGCAGGTGCTACAGGGCCGGGCGCAGGAGTTTTCCCTCGAATATCCCTGCCATTCACCCACCGAGCAGCACTGGTTTCGGCTGATGGTCACTGCGGTCCACGCGGGAAAGCTATCCGGGGCGGTGGTCATGCACGTCAACGTCACCGAGCGCAAGCGGGCGGAAGAGGCCCTGCGCGAAAGCCGGCACGTGCTGGAGCAGGCCCAGTCAATCGGGCACATCGGCAGTTGGGTTTCCGAGCCCGGGCCCCCGGCCCGGCTGGTCTGGTCGGCCGAGACCGCCCGCATCTTCGGCCTCGCCCCCGGCAGGTTCGACGGCCGGCCCGAATCCTTCTCCGCCCTGGTGCATCCCGAGGACCGGGAAACGGTCGCGCTCGCCGCGCAGGCCGTCCTGGATGGCGGCCCCGCCTACGACCGCGAACACCGTATCGTGCGCCCCGACGGCCAGGTGCGCTGGGTGCATGAGCACGCGGACCTCGAACGCGACCCGGCCGGCCGGCCGGTGCGGCTGGTCGGCGTGGTGCAGGACATCACCGACCGCCGGCAGGCGCAGGCGGAACTGCACCGGCGCGAGGAACACTTCCGCTCGCTGATTGAAAACGCCTCGGACCTGATCACGGTCCTGGACGGGGCGGGCGTGATCCGCTTCCAGAGCCCTTCGTCCGAACGGGTCCTCGGTTACCGGCCCGCGGAGCTGACCGGACGGATCGCCCTTGAGTTCATCCACCCGGACGATGCCGCCCGGGTCACGGCGGCGCTGCAACGCGCCCACAACCCCGGCGGGGACGAAGTGGCCGTGGACTTTCGGTTTCGCCATCAGGCCGGCGGCTGGCGGCTGATCCAGTCGGTCGGCCGCCTCATCTCCGGTGAGACGGCGGAACCGCTGGTCGTGGTGAATTCGCGCGACATCACCGACCGGCAACACCTGGAGGAACAGCTCCGGCTGGCGCAGAAGATGGAGGCC
>JBIJDP010000577.1:0-2665 GCA_044344065.1 Opitutaceae bacterium | reverse complement strand
GACCAAGACGGCGGCGGTCGCGGCCCCTCCCCCGCCACACGCCTCAACCGTCGGTCCCTTGGCGGGCAAAAAACTGGTCATTCCCACTTCCAAGGAAGATCCGCTCAGCCGGACCCCGGCGAACCGCTCCGGCCCGCCGGTCACCACGGAACCGGTGTCCACCCCGATGACGCCCCCGGCTCCACCCGCCCCGGCCAAGCCGGCGGTGAAGCCGGTGGAGAAGCCCGTGTTGGTGGAGGACGCGAAATCTAACGGCGGTACCAAGGGCGTGGTGGAGTTGAACATCGTCAAACCGGAGGAAACGAAGAAGGCGAAGTTCACCCTGCCGCAGAGCGACGACGCGAATTACGAATTTCCGCCGCTCAAGATGCTCAAGGAGCAGGTGAAGCACTCGGCGGAGGACAGCGACGAGGAGCACCGCGCGAATGCCGAGAACCTGCTGCGGATCCTGGGCGAGTTCGGCGTGGAGGTATCGCTGGGCGAAATCCACGTCGGCCCCGTCATCACGCGCTACGAAGTGGTCCCCGCCCCCGGCGTGCGCGTCGAGAAGATCGCCGGCCTCGACAAGAACATCGCCCTCGGCATGCGCGCGCAGTCGGTGCGCATCCTCGCGCCCATCCCCGGCAAGGCCGCCGTGGGCGTCGAGGTGCCCAACCAGAAACCCACGCCCGTGGGCATGCGCGAGATCCTCGAGAGCGAGGACTGGGCCTCGGGCAAACCCGAGCTGCCGATCGCGCTGGGCAAGGACGTTTCCGGAAAGCCGCTCATCTCCGACCTGACCAAGATGCCCCACCTGCTGATCGCCGGCGCGACGGGCTCCGGCAAATCGGTGTGCATCAACTCCATCGTCGCCTCGATCCTCTACTCGAAGAGCCCGAAGGACGTGCGCTTGATCATGGTGGACCCGAAGGTCGTGGAATTGAAGGTCTTCAATCCGCTGCCGCACATGCTCATCCCGGTGGTCACGGAGCCCAAGAAGGTACCGGGCGCCCTCAAGTGGCTGCTGAGCGAGATGGAGCAGCGCTACCAGATGTTCGCGCACGTGAACGTGCGAAACATCCTCGGCTTCAACAACCGCAAGAAGGGCGCGAAGCCCGACCCGGCGGAGGAAGCGCAGGCCAAGCTCGCGGGGGTCGATCCCGCCGCGACCGAGGGCATGGAAGTGCCCGACCACCTGCCCTACATCGTCGCGATCATCGACGAGCTCGCCGACCTCATGATGGTCGCGCCGGCGGAAATCGAAAACTCCATCGCCCGCCTCGCCCAGCTCGCGCGCGCCGCCGGCATCCATCTCATCATCGCCACGCAGCGCCCGTCGGTGAACGTCATCACCGGCGTCATCAAGGCCAACCTCCCCTCGCGCATCGCCTTCCAGGTGGCCTCGCAGGTGGACTCCCGCACCATCCTGGACGTGAAGGGCGCCGACACGCTGATCGGCCGCGGCGACATGCTTTTCTCACCCCCGGGCTCCTCCCGCCTCGTGCGCGCGCAGGGCGCCTTCGTGGCGGACGACGAGATCATCGCAATCGTCGATTTCCTCAAGCGGAACGGTCCGCCGCAGTACGCGCAGTCGGTGCAGCAGCAGATTGACCGCGCCGCGGCCGAGGAGGACGAGGACGGGGAGGACGGCGATGGCGCCGAGGGCGATCTGGGCAACGACGAGGAGCTGTTCCAGCAGGCGCTCGCCGTGCTCAAGTCCACCCGCCGCGCCAGCACCTCGATGATCCAGCGCCGCTTGCGCATCGGTTACAACCGGGCCGCGCGCATCATGGATATCATGGAGGACAAGGGCATCGTGGGACCGGAAAACGGCTCCTCGCCACGCGAAATCCTCGTGGATCTCGACACCTACGGCGACAGCAACAAGACCTGAGTCCCGTCCGCCAACTCACTTTCCCGGCATTTCACTCTTTCCCTGCCAGGCAAAATCCCTAACTGATAACCCCATGCAGAACATCGGCGAACGCCTAGAGGAAGCCCGGAAACGCAAAGGCATCTCCATCCGCGAAGCGGCCGAAGCGACCAAGATCCGGAGCGACTATCTCCACAAGTTCGAGAGCAACCAGTTCGACCTCAACCTGGCCGAGATCTACGTGCGGGGATTTCTGCGCAATTACGCCAACTTCCTGAAGCTGCCGGCGGACAAAATCATCAACGACTACGCCGCCCTCGGCCGCAGCGAGGCGAAGATCCGCCAGCCGAGCCGTGAGATCTACGGCCGCATGGATGTGTCCATCGCCTCGGCCGACGAGCGCAACGCCGAGAAAGCCATGCCCATCGAGGAACCCGCCGGCGCCGCCGACAAGACGCACCGCGCCGCCGGTCTCGGCCGCAGCGGCAGCAGCCTGCCCACCGGCCCCGCCATCCCGCCCCAGCTGATTTTCCGCGGCGGGATCGCCCTGATCGTGATCGTGGTGCTGGTACTCGTGATCTGGGTGGTCAAGGCCATCATCAGCGATCCCACACCCGTGACCAACCGGCAGGCCGCGCCCAGCACGACGCAGGGACCGGTGCAGATGTCGACCGACAACAGCGTCACGCTCATCGCCCTCGACACCGTGCGCGTGAAGGTCGTGCAGGACTCGGACAACAGGGAGCTCTTCCAAGGCACGCTGTCCCGCGGCCAGACCCAGGTCGTGCCGAAGCGCGGTGCCATCTACATCAC
>JBIJDP010000033.1:0-9766 GCA_044344065.1 Opitutaceae bacterium | reverse complement strand
CAGACGATCGACATCGTGCGCACGCGCGCCAAGCCGCTCGGCATCACGGTGGTCACGGGCGATCACCGCACCTTTGACTTTCAGGGCAATGTCTTCGGCGTGCTGGTGCAATACCCCGACACCACGGGCAGCATCCACGACTTCGCCGACTGCTTTGCCCGGGCCCATGCCGCCGGTGCCCTCACGGTCGTCGCCACCGACCTCCTCGCTCTCACGCTCCTGCGCCCGCCCGGCGAATTCGGCGCCGATGTCGCCGTCGGTTCCGCCCAGCGCTTCGGCGTCCTCATGGGCTTCGGCGGACCGCACGCCGGCTTCCTTGCCACCAAGGACGCCCACAAGCGCCAGATGCCCGGCCGCCTCGTCGGCGTTTCCAAGGATGCCCAGGGCTCGCCCGCCCTCCGCCTCGCCCTCGGCACCCGCGAGCAGCACATCCGCCGCGACAAGGCCACCTCCAACATCTGCACCGCCCAGGTGCTCCTCGCCGTCATGGCCTCGATGTATGCGGTGTACCACGGACCCGAGGGCTTGAAACGGATTGCCCAACGCACACGCCTGCTGACCCGGCTCCTTGCCCAGTCGCTCACCGCCCTCGGTGCGAAGGTCAACGCCGAGCCCGTCTTCGACACGCTCACCATCGGCAATGTCGCCGCCGAGCGCGTCCACGCCGCCGCCGCCGCCAAGCGCCTCAACCTCCGGCGCATCGACGCCTACACCGTCGGCCTCTCCCTCGACGAGACGACCACGGTCGCCGAGGTGCAGGCGCTCCTCGCCTGTTTCAACGAATCCGCCATCCTCCCGGTCTCCGATCTTCCATCTGCGAACTCCGAGCTACCGCGCGAGTTCGCGCGCACGTCCGCCTTTCTGGGCCACGCCGTCTTCAACCGCCATCACACCGAGCACGAGATGCTGCGCTACATCCGCCGGCTGGAGGCGAAGGATCTTTCGCTCTGCCATTCGATGATTTCGCTGGGCTCGTGCACGATGAAACTCAACGCCACGAGCGAGATGTTCCCCGTGTCGTGGCCCGAGTTCTCCCGCCTGCACCCGTTCGCGCCCACCGAGCAAACCCGCGGCTACCAGAAACTTTTCAAGGACCTCGAGGCTTGGCTCGCCGAGATCACCGGCTTTGCCGCCGTCTCCCTCCAGCCCAACGCCGGCTCGCAGGGCGAATACTCCGGCCTGCTCGTCATCCGTGCCTATCACGAGTCGCGCGGCGAGGGCCACCGCCACATCTGCCTCATCCCCACCAGCGCCCACGGCACCAATCCGGCCAGCGCCGCCATGTGCGGCTTCAAGGTCGTGCCCGTCGCCTGCGATACGAGCGGCAACATCGACGTCGCCGATCTCAAGGCCAAGGCCGAGCTCCACGCCAAGGATCTCGCCGCACTCATGGTCACCTATCCGTCCACGCACGGCGTCTTCGAAACCGCCATCAAGGACATCTGCGCCATCATCCACGTCCAGGGCGGCCAGGTTTACATGGACGGCGCCAACATGAACGCCCAGGTCGGCCTCACCTCGCCCGGGTTCATCGGCGCCGACGTCTGCCACCTGAACCTCCACAAGACCTTCGCCATCCCGCACGGCGGCGGCGGCCCCGGCATGGGTCCCATTGGTGTCGCCGCCCATCTGGCCAAGTTCCTGCCCGGCCACGTGTATTCGAACTTCGATCTCCGATCTTCGAACTCCGATCGAGTCGGTGCAGTCTCCGCCGCGCCCTACGGCAGCGCCAGCGTCCTCGTCATTTCCTGGATGTACATCCGCATGCTCGGACCCGACGGGCTGAAGCGCGCCACGCAATTTGCCATCCTGAACGCCAACTATGTCGCCCGGCGCCTCGATGCGCTCTTCCCCGTGCTGTACAAGGGCGCCGGCGGCCTGGTCGCGCATGAGTGCATCCTCGAATTTCGTCCGTGGAAAAAACACGGACTCGAGGTCGAGGACGTCGCCAAGCGCCTGATGGACTACGGCTACCATGCGCCCACGATGTCGTTTCCCGTCCCGGGCACGCTGATGATCGAGCCGACCGAGAGTGAAACGAAGGCCGAGCTCGACCGCTTCTGCGACGCCTTGGTCGCCATCCATGGCGAGATGGCCGCGGTGGCCAATGGCGAGAGTGACAAGCTCAACAATCCGCTGAAGCACGCCCCGCATACCGCGGCGGTCGTGACCGCCACCGACTGGCCGCATCCGTACTCGCGTGAGTCCGCCGCCTTCCCGGACCGGCACACGCGGGCCGCCAAGTTCTGGCCCACCGTCGGCCGCGTGGACAACGTCTACGGCGACCGCAACCTCGTCTGCTCCTGCGTCGGCATGGAAGCCTACGCCGAGACGAAGGCGTAGGTTTCGCGTCCTCTCGCTCACGCTCGTAGCTACATGCATTAGCCAGACCGATGCCGTCGGCGCTTAACTGCCTCGATGTTTGTGAAACCGATTGGTGATTCCGGCAGGCCGCCAGCTTGCTGGCGCGCTCAGAGCGGGAGCAAGCTCCCTGCCTACTCGCCGAATGCATCGGTGGCTCACGCGGAGCTATGAGCGTGAGCGCGTGGACTTCGCGCCGCGCTTCGGACCAAACTCCGCACACAGCGCATCCGCCAGACCCTCGGCAAGGCGGTGCGCCGCCTTCACTTTTTTCCGCCGGGCCTCGCGCACGCGCTCGACCCGGACCTGGCGGGCGATGGTGGCGTGACCGCTCTTCTCCACGGCGAGCAACAGGGTCAGATCGCGGGCGGCACCCAGTTTCCGCGCCACCGGATGCAGCTTGCCGGCATATCCTCGCTGCCGCGGTGTCAGGATTTCGCGCAGCACGTTCAACTGCTCCCGCAGCACGATGACGCCCTTGCGCCAGTCATGCAGCCGGCGGGCGCCCGGCTCGTTCCGCGCAATCTCTTCGCGCCGCCGCAATCGGGCCGCCGACTCCGCCAGCGCTTTCAGGCAATCCGCGCGATGCAGCACCGGCCAGTGACGCCGGGCGAGTTGCTGTCTTTCCGCCTTGGCCTCCTCCTGCCAGTCCGGCCACGAGCCGCCACTGTCCGCATCGGCCACCGGCGCCGCGAGACCTAGCTTGCGTCTGGCCTCTCCGAGCACTGCGGCATCGCGCATCCGCGAAAATTCCCGCGCCAGCCGTGCCATTCGCCGGCGCGTATCCCGGGCCCAGTCAACATCGCAGGCCTCGATCAGCCGCAGCACGGCCCGGGTTCGCTTCAGCGCGACCCGCGCCCGGTGCACCTGATCGGCCGCAGATTCCTCCTCGTCCGCCATGGCCAGGCATGCCTGATCCAATCCGGCCAGCAACACCCGTCGCAATCCGTCACGGATTGATTCGTGGCGGTGCAGTCGCGGCCCGGTCCCAGGTCGTCCGATCCTGCGGCTCATCGAGCCATCCTCGCCCGATCACCCCGCCGGGTCAAATAATCAAGCGCCAGCACCCGGGGATTTGCACTACTCCGTTAGGTTCCTGGACCGCCGTCCTGAATTTAGTCCTTCCCGCGGATCGACGCGGATGATGGAGGTATTATTCGCGACCATCCGTGTGATCCGCGGGAAAGTATTCGCCGAGGCGCCGCCAGTGAAAAGTGCCGCATACAAGACCTGACAGAGCAGTGCTTGTTTAGTCGGCAGGCAGGCTCAGGCGGTCAGCGCGCTGGGTTCGCGGCGAAAATCGCACTTCAGGTGCGGGCAATACTTGCACGGCACGAGATCCGCCGGTTCGCCGGCCGCCTCGCTGGCGTCGGCCATGGCAAAGACCGCGAGTTGTGATTTCTTCGGCCGCAGCATGCCGGAATCCATGATCTCCATCGGACCCGGCTGCACCCGTTCGCCGAACAAGGAGAACACCTTGGCCTGGTCTCCCACCGACCAACCATGATAACCCGGACTGTAATGCGGCAGCAGCACCCGGCCCCGGGCATCCGCCCAGGCGCAGAGCCGGGCCCGCGCCTCGGCGATGAGGGCTTCGACGATCGCGGAGGCATAGGACTCCATGAAATAGTAACGGTCCGGTTCGTCTTCTTCCCAGCGCACGGCCGCCTCCGCTTCGGCCTCGGGGCCGGCGCTCGCGGCCACGACGATGGCCGATCGCGCCTTCCGAAAGCGCCGGGCGAGTTCGCGGCTGTGGACGGTCACTCCGTCGAGGCGGACGGCATCGCCGTCGGCTTCGCACCGCTCCACGGCCACGGCGCTGAGCCAGGGCCGGCCGTGGGCGGAAAACCAAGACTGCACCCACTCGACGTGTCCGGCCATCGGATCACCAAACACATAATCCGGCGGCAGGCGCAGGAGGCGTTTGAACTCGGCCATGCGCACCGTCGGGTGGAGGTTGGTTTCGTGCAGGATCATGCGAAGGTCACGGAAGTCCCGCAGGCTGAAGCCGCCGGCCCGTTACGTCGAGCCCACGCACGGCCAGAGTACTGCGGTTGAATCTCTATGAGCACGAAGGGGCGCGAAGGCATTTCAAACCGATTGATCGCGGAAACACGGATGGACGGAGACACGGAATCAATCAGGTCATCTCCGTGGTTTCGCCCTTCCGCATTTCCGCGATTGGATCGAATATTCGAGTGTCTTCGCGCCCTTGCGGTCACCAACCGCCTGGGCTCCGCCTCAGGAATCCTCGTTGAGGCGCTTGTAGGAAACGGTCGTGCGGACTTCCGTCTGCACGTGCCGCTCGACCACCGGCCGGGGGGAACCGCCGTTCTCCTCGCCCCAGATGAGCACGACCTCGGAGCCGTCGGCGACGGCCTCGTCGAGCATGGCCAGCGAGAGCCAGCCGCGGACGTTGACCGTGTAGACGGTGTATGTGGAAAGACCCACGAGCTTGCCGCCGACCAGCACCTTGTCGAAGGGCAGGATCGCGTAGTAGGCGTTCGGCATCTCCATGTACTTGTAGCGCTCGCCCTCGCCGAACTGGCTGGCGAAGATCTTCAGCGAGTCCTCCTTGTTCCAGCGCATCCAGACCTTGCGGCGGTGCGGCTGGGTCGCGAGTTTCTCGAGCGCCTCGCGGCCGATGAAATCGTGGTCGAACTTCACGTGGCGGCCGTAACCGAGGTCCCAGGGCGTCTGGTAGTAGTCCTCGATCCGGGGCGAGCTGAAGCTGCCGCCGAGTGACGCGTTGGCCTCGAATCCGTCGGCGCTGAGCCATTCACGGTAGGGCTTCATCTTGTCGCCGTGGTAAATCGCGGGCATGGGCGAAGGGATCCAGCCGCTCTCGGGCGAGACCGTCGAGTAGGAGCGGCTGCCGCCCTGCACCAGACCGAACTTCAAGCCCGCCTTGAGGATGGCCTCCCGCACGACGTCGCCGTCCTCGGCCGGGCCGTGCAATTCGAGGCCGCCCATGCGCGACATGCTGTGGTTCAGCGCGCGAACGCGGCGACCGGCGATCCTGAGGTCGCCGAGGTTGAAGAACGGAATCTCCGGGAACGCGCCCTCGTGCACGCTCTTGATGAGCTCAAGCGCGTTGGGGCCCTGGATCTGGTAGCGGTAGATGAGGCGGCGGCCCTGGTTGGCGACCGTGCGCTCGTCCCGCGTGACCTTCACGTCGTAACCGCCCTTGATGGCGTTGTATTCCACCCAGTTCGGCACGGAGGGACGGCCGACCACGCTGACCTTGTTCTCGGCGTGGCCGAAGAGGATGGCGTCACCGATGACGTGGCCCTCGTGATTGCAGGTGACGATCTGCTTGGCCTTGTTGGGGCCGAAGTTCTTCATCGTGTTCACGGCCACGTCGGAGAGCAGCCGCATCACGTCTGGGCCCTCGAAATATACATCTTTCATGTGGAAGGACTGGTCGAAGAACACGACGGTGTTCTGCCAGGCGGCCTGTTCGTCGCGCCAGTTGGAATATTCCGGCTTGTCGGGGAACTGGTAGCCGCCGACGGGCGCATGGCGCAGCATTTCGACCGGGTTGGGATATTGTTGAAGCTTGGCTTCGAGGCTGGAGGGTTTCGGTGTGTTCATGGGTTAAATTCAGTGGCCGCTACCGGGTGCAGGCCGGGCGGAGAGGTGGTCGCGGCCAAGCCAGGTGTTGGCCCAGCTGGAGGTGCCGCGGAGTTTCTGGTCCTGGATGACGGGGGTGTGCGCAAGGAGTTCCTCCTCGCGGCCCTCGTGCTTGAGGCGGTCGTAGGCGCGCGACCAGATGCACTCGAAGTCCTCGACCTCGCACTTGCCGTCACGAGTACCGCCGCAGGGACCATTGCGCTGGTTCTTGGCGCAGGAGGACTCCGGACAGAGGAACGCAATGTCGGGCAGCGAGCAGTCGCCGCAATCCTTGCAGCCGAACATCATACTCTTGCCGAGGTGTTCGAGGGCATGCATGCCCGGCGGACCCTGCATCGGATCCTTGGCTCCGCGGCAGAGTTTCTCCCCCAGGTTCCACAGGCCCTTGCCGGGCGTGAACATGAGGTCGTGCGTGAACTTGGAGAACCGGTAGGTGAAGGTGACGTTGCGCGTCGCCGGGCGGGTCTGAAGCGAAGCCGCGTAAGTCGGGTGCAACGCGTCGGGGTTGGCGAGGCCCGTGGCCGGGTCCTCGGCGAAGTAGAAAAACTCGCCCGGACGCGAGTAGCGGATTTCCCGGGCGAACTGCTTCCAGTCGTCCGGCGCGAAGCTGCGCTCAAGCTCGAGCACGCGCTCCACCTCCGCGAGGGTGTGCACGCCGCCGACATAGGCGCCGCGGTAGCCGAGGCCGCGGTAGATGGCGACCTGCTTGGCGGCGAATTCGAGGAAGAAGGCCTTGCCCTTGTCGGGGCTCGCCGCCTGGCGCTCGCAGACGGCGGCGAGTTCGTCGGAAAGACTGACCCCGGGGATGCGCTGGGCGCGGAAGACCTTCGCGACGCCGGGATTGAGCAAGTAAACGTTGCCGATGAGCGGCACGGCGCCATGGCCGCGGCGGCGGAACCAGGCGATGAGCTCGTGCACCTTGCGCGCATCGTAGCCGATCTGGTTGATGAACCAGCGCGCGCCGGCGGCGATCTTGCGCTCGGCCTTGAGGAGCTGCGGGATGACCTCGTTCTCGTGCAGCTTGAAGTTGGTCACGACCGCGCCCGGATAAAACGCCACCGGGGCGAGGCACGTCGGCTGCTTGGCGCCCGGCCGGGTCACATCGAGGCCCGCACCCATGCGCCCGAGCAGGGTCAGCAGGCCGACGGAATCAATGTCGAAGACCGGCTTGGCGCCGCCACTGACACCGGCACCCGCGTTGTCGCCGCTCAGGACCAGGAGATTGCGAAAACCCTGGTCGGCCAGGTGCCAGGCCTCGCTCTCTAGGGCATTGCGGTTGAAATCCTTGCAGGAGAGGTGAATCACAGTCTCGCGTCCGGCGTCGCGCAGCGGACGAGCGAGCGCCAGCGGCGAGAGCATCGGATTGCCGCCGGCGTTGTCGGTGATCGAAACCCAGTCGATGCGGTCGCAACCCGCCAGGTCGCGGGCGAACGCCACGGTCTTCGCCGCGCGCGGCTCCGCGGTGGTGCCGCGGGTGGTAACGAGCTCGACGCCCAGGAGGAAGGCGGAGGACTGGGTGAGTTTGTCCTGCAAGGAATTCATGAACAAAGAGTGAAGGCGGACACCAAGTAGGGCAGGTCTTTGACCTGCCCTACCGGCGCGCGATTCGGGAAATTCACCACGTGGGTTATTCCGCCGTCGTTGCGGGTGACAGGCAGGTCGGAGAGCTGCCCTACTTGACTGTTCAAATGGCGTTTCACGCGGCGTCGCGGCAGGCGCGTTTCACGGCGAGGACATTCTCGGTCGGCGTGCCGAAGGGGATGACCGCGGTGCCCATCATGAAGCCGGGCAGGTCGCGGCCGCGGGCGATCTCCCGGGTGGCGGCCGCATGGATCTCACCGGGGGACGCGGTCTCGAGGAAACGCGGGGAAAGGTTGCGACGCAGGGCCTTCTTCGCGCCGCGGCAGACGGCGGCCCACTGGTCGAAGTCCGCCGTGAAATCACAAAGGAGATTGTTGCAGCCGGTGCGGGCAAGGAGCCCGGCGATCCGCGTCGTGTTGCCGCCGATGACCAGCGGCACGTCGCGCACGCCCCGGGTCGCGGCCCAGGCGGCGAGTTCCTGCATGCCGGGGAGCACGAACTCCTCGAACATCGCGGGCGAGAGGAGCTCGGGCGAGGCCTGGGAATCGAAGACGATCAGCTCCGCGCCCGCGTCGATGTACCCTTGCGCGTACTCGCGGATGATGCGGCCGGCGTAGCCGAGGAGCTGGTGCACCCACTCCGGCTGGTCCATGCAGGCCATGAAGAGGCTCTCGGCACCGACGAGGCTCGTGGCGAGCGAGAAGGGACCCGAGACCGCGCCGCGGAGCCAGTAGTTGTCGCCGACTTCCCGGCGCACGCGGCGCACGGCCTCAAGGTTGACCGGCATGCGTCCGTCAGTGCGCGGGTTGGGCAGCTTCGCCCGGCTGAGATCGTCGCCCACCTGTACGATGTGGTGGCCGGGCTTGATGCCGGGGATGCTCGTATCGTTGCCCTCGTAGTACGTGACGGTGCAGCCGACGGCCTCGGCCTCGACATTGTAGACGTCGACGCCAACCGCGAGCGCATCTGGGCCGATGGCCTCGAACTCCGCGAGCAAGGCGCGGGTCAGGAGATCGGCATCCCGCGAGATGGCCGACGGCGTGCTGCCGATGAACCAGGCCTTGTGCTCATAGATGGCCGGGAGGAACAACGGCGAAGACCGGGCCGTCTCGTAACGGAGGACGGATTCCACTTCGGCGCGCGTGGCGACGGGATGCAGGGGCCGGGGCATGTTCGGATCGGATTGGGAGAACGGGTGATAAGCGTAGCAAATTCCCGTCGTGCCGTCTTGGCTTTTCGGGCTTGGCTGGATTGGCGGATCGGGCACTTTTTGGCCCATGCCCGTCCTTCGCCCCATTTTGGTCCGCCTACCGCCCGGCGGCGTGGCGTTTGCCGAGAGCGTGCACGAACCGGGTTTCCGCATGGCCGAACGGGCCGACGCCTTCCACAAGCTGATCTATGTCCTGCAGGGCAGCGTGGAACTGATTCCCACCGAGTTCGGCCGCCCCCTGACCGCCCAGGCCGGATCGGTTCTTTGCGTCGCCGCCGGCGTCCGGCACCGAATCGCCGACCGTGAGCCCCCCACCCTGCTCATCCTCTGTTTCACGACAGAGCTACTCGAGCAGGATGCGCCGCTGCAGAAGCTCTGGGCCAGCCTCACGCCCGGCCGCGCGGCCGTGCGGGCCGGCGGCGCCTGGGGACCGCGCTTCGAGGGTCTCTGGCGGGCGGGCATCGCCGAGCAAGCCGGCGACCGGCCCGGGCGCGAGGTGGCCCTGCGCGCGGCGGCCGAAAACATTTTGGTCGCGGTTGCACGCTCACCGGCGGACGCGCCGGCCGATGCCGCCTCCCAGCGCGTCGCGGCCGTCGTGCGCGAACTGGCGGTGACATTTTACGAGCCATGGAGCCTCGAGCGCGCCTGCCGCCGGGCCGGCATGTCGCGCCGGCATTTCAGCAAACTCTTCCGGGCGCAGACGGGGAAAACCTTCCTCGACCACCTCACGACCCTGCGCCTCGACCACGCCGCGGCCCTCTTGCGCGACAATCGCCACTCGATCATCGGCGCCGCCTTCTCCAGCGGCTACGGCGACCTGTCGCACTTCTACCGGCTCTTCCGCGCCCGTTTCGGCCAACCACCCCGCGCGTGGCTGGAGAAGAAATGAACCAAACCTTTAACCACGGATTTCACGGATAACACGGATCAAGCCCCCGATCCAAACCATTGGCCACAGAAGGCTCAAAAGGCACATAAGTA
>JBIJDP010000576.1:0-2671 GCA_044344065.1 Opitutaceae bacterium | reverse complement strand
CTGCCCGATGTATCGGAGGTGAACCTCACCCTGCCGGCCTGGCGGGAGTGGTTCATGAGTGCGGTGCGACTGGTGATTGATGCCGTGCCGGATGAAAGCGCGGCGCTCTTCTTCCAGTCCGACATCAAGCGTCACGGCACGTGGATCGACAAGGGGGCAATGGTTGTCCGTGCCGCCGAGGACGCCGGGGCCCGCATTCTGTTTCACAAGATCATCTGCCGCCGTCCGCCCGATGCGCTCACCTATGGCCGTCCGGGCTACACGCACCTGATTGCGGTCTCGCGGGTGTTCGACTGCCCCGAGGTGCTGCCACTGCCCGACGTCATCAGCGATCCCGGCCGTCAGCCGTGGGTGCGGGCCATGGGCATCCGCGCCGCGGCGCATGCCGTGCGGTTCGCGCGCGACCAGGTCGGCGCGAAGCTGATCTTCGATCCCTTCTGCGGCGTCGGCACCGTGCTGGCCGTGGCCAACGCCCTCGGACTGGAGGCGCTCGGCGTGGAGAAGTCGAAGAAGCGCTGTGAGCAGGCGAGGGTGCTGACGGTGCGGCGAGACGAACTCTGAAAGCCCGGGGCGGGCTTTCAGAACGCTCAACGTTTAACGCTTAACTTTTAACGCTCAATGGATGGTCGGCCCGTGCCTTCGCGCGCGGGTAAGCTGGTTGCCTACCGTCGGCGTACTGTCTGCCGATTGAGCGTTAAGCGTTGAACGTTAAATGTTCAGCGTTCCGCCGCGGGAACCGCGGCGGCGGTCACCGTCGTATTGTTGAAATCCAGCACTACGCGCTCCGCGCCATACTTTAACGTGATGACGCCCGTGTTGCGGCGGGCGTTCATCCACGGGCCTTCGAAGAGCGGCCACTCGGCCAGGTTGGCGGCGACTCCGTCCACGCTCCGCTTGCCGTGGTGCGTGAAGTCGATGCGGTGGCCGCGGCCGGTGACGTAGCTCGCGGTCATGGTGCCCTCATCGAAGACCGGCCGGTTGGCGCGCATCCGGGCGCAGAATGACTCGAAATCCTTTTCATCCTTGGCGGCCACGGCCTCGAGGATGACGGCGGTCTTCGGGTGGACGATGGTCAGGCGATCATAGGCCTTTTCCTGGTGCCAGGTACCGGGGACGCTGGTCCAGACGGCGAAGTAGATGCCGTCGGCCCGGGCGAGAATCCAGCCATCCTGCTCGCGGCGTTCCGCGATGAGGTGCGGGAAGAAGCCGTTGATATGCTGGCGCTCGGCCCCGGGCGGGAGGTCGTAGAGTGCGATGACGGCGTTCTCGTGCGAAAAAGTGTCCTCGTAGGGCGAGCCCTCGACCCACTTGTTCGGGTCGGCATAGTACGGCCGCTGCCGCACGATGTCGGCCACGATGAGATCGGACGGCGTGGGGAAATAGCGGACCAACTGGCGCGCCGAGTAGGACGGGTTGATGAAAAAACACGTGGCACCATCCTGCGGCGACACCCAGGTGAGATCCCAGCGATGGTGTTCAACGTCGGTGAGGTCGCCCCACGATGAGCACACGGAGAACTCCGGCGCGACGTAGGTGTATTTCCAGGTCGGCTCGCCATAGGTGATGCCGGGGCCGCGGCGGGGGGCCTTGAGCTCGCGCAGGATGTAGGGCTTGGTGCGGTCGGTCGCGATGCGGCCAAGCATGGGGAGACATTCAAAGGCCTGGATGGACCCGAGGGCCATGTAGTAGGTCTCCGCGAGGTCGAGGCGCAGCGGGGCGTCGCCGAAGAACAGCCGGCCGAACTGCGTGCCCGCCCCAGTGTGCTCGCGGGTGTGCAGTACCTGGTCGTATTTCTCACGACTGTGGGAACCCACCCAGGCGCCCTTGAGGTATTCGGTCGCCCATTCGGCCAGGAGCACCTGCATCATCATCCATGATTTCTGCCGCAGTTGCTCGTCACGGGCGTACTCGTGGATGCTGGCGAGGCAGAGGAGATATAGATGGTGGTAGTTGGGCGAGTCGTATTCGTACATGCCCTGGGTGACCGTGTAATCCATCCAGCGCTCGATCCATGCGGCGTCGCGTTGCGACTGCCCGGGCGTGGAACCGTCGCCGAGCAACGGACCGTCCGGCCACGTCTGCCCGTAGAGGTAGCGCGCCGTGCGGAACTGCAGCATGTGGTTGTCGGTGAACCCGAAGTCGGTCGTGAAACTGGGCGCGAGCCGGGCGCGGATTTTTTCCACGAGGGCCGGCGGGAGCTTGTCGCCGAGGCGCAGCACGGCGTCCATGAACGCGTAGGTTTCAAAACTGCCCCAGAAGGGCGTCGGATCGGCGACGGCATCCTCCAGGTACTTCATCCCGGTGGCGGCATCGATGCCGGTGGCGACTTTCACCACGCCGAGGTAGATGCGCTTGCGCGAGTCCGTGCCCGGGATCCAGGTTTGCCGGGCCATCGTTTCGCGCGCCTCGACGCAGCGCGCCTGGAACGCGGAGCGGTAGGAGGCGTCGTCGGGATAGAGGCCTTGCGCCTGCGCGGGGAGCGGAGCGGTCATGGCGAACAGGAGGCACGCCGCGAGGAAGTGGCGCGGGAGGAAGCGGGAATGGAGCATGGGAAACGTGAGGGTACGATGCCGCGGTGCGGCTGGCGGGCACAACTGGAAATCCAACGGGACGGCTGAACGTTCACGACGACGGATCCTTGGTCTCACCTCAGCGACGGTGGGACCGACTG
>JBIJDP010000575.1:0-2674 GCA_044344065.1 Opitutaceae bacterium | reverse complement strand
GGTCCAGTTCAGTCCTCCGTCAGCGGAGACCGCCTCGTACAAAAACCCGCTTTCGTTGCGGATGAGCAGGTAAAGCGAGCCGTCGGTGCGCTCGACGGCGGTGCCTTCGCAGGAGCCGGCGTGGTCGTGGCAGCCCTGGCCGATATCGAGCACGTTGCTGCGCTGCCAGGTCACGCCGTCGTCATCGCTCACGAAGACCACCGTGGCATGGCGCCATTCGGGCACGATTTCCTGGGCGACGAGCACGAGGCGGCCGGAGCGCAGCTGGATGAACGAGTGCAGGCAGCCGCACCAGACGCGGTTGAGCTCGATGGGATCGTCCCAGGTGCGGCCGTCGTCGTGACTGCGGGAGACACAGGTCGGCAGAATCCATTGGGCGAGCTCGGCCGGTCCCCCGCCCCACTTGAAACCCGGCGGATGGTGCATTTCGACGCGGTTCACCCAGGCGGCGATGACCGTGCCCTTGCGGGTGCGGATGAGCGCCCGCTCGATGCTGGTCTCGTAGCGGTCGGGTTCCCGGAAGAGGGCATGCGTGGACCAGGTGCGACCCTCGTCATGGCTGACATGCGCGTGGCGTGCATCGTAGCACAGGATGCCGCCATCGGCGGTGGTAACGAAAGGCCCCTGGTGGTCAAACGGCAGGCGGGTCGCCGCGGGGTGAAACTGGAGGACGGGCATGGGGGGAAGGTAAGAGGGGAGGGATGTTTGACAGGTAGGGCAAACCGTCCTCGGTGAGCCGCGGGCTTGGCGGGCGTCGAACCGGCTCGGCGGGGTCGCCCACCTTCGCTCAAGGCCACGGCGGGCGGGCTCTCGCCCTACCCTCTATTTTACTGTGAGCAGTTTCTTTAGCACGGGCTTCGCCAGACCGAGCTTTTTGGCGGCGGCGGCTTCGTCGCCCTTGGCGGCGGCCATGGCGCGTTGGGCCAGTTCGCGCTGGACGCGCGGGAGGAGCGGTTTGTCGCCGGTGGCGAGCTCGGCATGGATGAAATCGAAGGCGGCGGCCAGTGTCAGCGCGGGCTTCGACTCCGCCGCGGTCGCGTCCGCCGGGGTGGCGCTGCCGCCGAGTTCGGCGGGCAGGTCCTTGACGAGGATCGCGTCGCCCTGGGCGATGACGGCGCTGCGGTAGATGGTGTTCTCCAGCTCGCGGACATTCCCGGGCCAGGGGTGTCGCGTGAGCAGCGCCATGGCCTCCGGGGCCACCTTGCTCACGCGGGCCTTGCGCTGCTTCACGAGGTTCTGGAGGCAGAAGTCCACGATCTGCGGGATGTCGCCGGCGCGCTCGCGCAGCGGCGGCATCTTGATGCGGACGACGTTGAGGCGGTAGTAGAGGTCCTCCCGGAAGGACTTGGCCTTCACCATGGACTCAAGGTCCTTGTTTGTCGCGGCGATGATGCGCACGTCGACCCTGATCGTCTCGGAGCCGCCCACGCGCTGGATATCGCCCTGCTGGAGGACGCGGAGAATCTTCGTCTGGGTGGCGAGTGCCATGTCGCCGATCTCGTCGAGGAAGATCGTGCCGCCGTCGCAGAGCTCGAACTTGCCCAGCCGCTGGCCGGTGGCGCCGGTGAACGAACCCTTCTCGTGGCCGAAAAGTTCGCTCTCGATCAGGTTGTCGGGGATGGCGGCGCAGTTGACCGCGATGAACGGCTTGGCGGCGCGGTGGGAGTGTTTCCAGATGGAGCGGGCGACGAGCTCCTTGCCGGTGCCGCTCTCGCCGGTGATCATAACCGTGACATCGCTGGCAGTCACCTGGCCGATGATCTTGAACACCTCCTGCATGACGGGCGCCGAGCCCACGATGCCCTCGCGGTAATCGTCGGCGTTGATCGTCGGCTTGTAGTCGCCCACGGCGCTCAGCTCGGCCCGGGTCTGGAGCGCCTTCTGCGCCAGCGAAAGCACCTTCGCGGGATCGAAGGGCTTCATGATGTAGTCGAAGGCCCCGTATTTCATTGCCTCGATCGCGGTCTGGGCGGTGCCGAAGGCGGTCATCAGCACGACCAGCTGCTTCGGTTGGGCGGAGCGGATGTGCTGCAGGGCCTCGATGCCGCCCATGCCCGTCATGCGGACGTCGAGGAACACGAGATCGGGCGGCGGGCCCTTGCGGATGACGGCGACGCCCTCCTCGCCATTGGCCGCCTCGCTGACGGCATAACCGCCGGAGGTGAGGACGCGCGAAAGCGAGTAACGCACCTCGGCGTCGTCGTCGATGAGGAGAATGGTGGGCGGCCGGGTCGTGGAATCGGTCATCAATCGTGCCCGGTCGCGCCCCGCAAATTGGCACTGGCGAAACCGCGCACTGCGGCTTTGTTAGGCCACATGCTCAGCTGGTCAATGAACTTGTTCCGCATCCGGGGGATCCAACTCTCGCTGCACTTCAGCTTTTTCCTGCTCCTGGCCTACGTGGGGCTGGAGGGCTGGGAGGAATACGGACTCACAGGCCTGGGCTGGAGCATGGTCACGCTCGTGGCGTTTTTTACCTGCGTGGTGTTGCACGAGCTCGGACACTCGTTCGTGGCCATGAAGTATGGCATCAACGTACGCCGCATTCTGCTCATGCCGATCGGCGGGATGGCGGAGATGGACGGCATCCCGCGCGAACCCGGGCGGGAGTTTCTGATGACCCTCGCGGGGCCGGCCGTGAACTTCGTCTTGGCCGCCCTGCTCTGGCCTGTCC
>JBIJDP010000574.1:0-2677 GCA_044344065.1 Opitutaceae bacterium | reverse complement strand
AAAACTCCGTACGCCGATGGCACTGGAAAGGAATCGCGGGTGAGCCGGACCCCCGCAGTCGCCGCACAGACCCCCGCGAGCCTGGCTTTGGGTCGGCGGAAGAGAAACCTTGCTCCGTCGAACTCGATTCCGCCCTGCTTGTCCTCGTTTTCCACAAACCAGCGCGCCTTGAATGTGGCCGGGCGAATTTTGGTGCGCATGGTATCAACCACCAGCAGCAGCTTGATTCCGGGAACACAGAGCAGGGTGCGGTTAACCGCCGCTATATTTTGATCCACCAGTGCATAGGCCGGAGTCGCATCACTGGTCACGATGGCGTAATGCTCCGTGGTTACCTCACGCACGACCCGGGCATGGGCCTGCGATGGATTGGTGCCCTCGGTGCCGTCGTGATACTGGTGCCCTTGGCCGTCGATCAGGACGGTGTTGTGGGCTGGCGAGGTCCGCAGACTCCAAGCCGGATTTCGGTTGTCATAGGGCGGGTGCCAGTTGTCCACCAGGAGGTTTTCCTCATGGCATTTCATGATCACGCTGTTGCGATCGGCGTGCTCGTGGTTGGTCGGACCTCCGCTGCGAATGGCGGCGACAAAATCGCCAGAGGCAAATCCCGTGGTAATGACCACCCAGCCGATGTCGTAATGGCGGTAGAACCATGATCCGGCGGGCTTCGCGTGCTCGATCTCAGGATCGTAATACACGGCCGCGAACATCGGGTCATTGATAGGACGCAACATTCCGGCATATTGGGCATGCGGGTCTTCAAACCTGCGGGCGATCCAGAAGGCCAGATCGGAAGTGTAGCCGTCACCGCCATCGCCAAAATTGACGTGCCCCTCGGGGTGCAGGGCACTGGGCATGCGCGTCATCAGGAAGTAGTCCATCAGACCCTTCCAGTTGATCTGGTCTGACCAGTCCTCCGTCGTGTGCCGGCGCTGAACATGGAGAAAATGCACCAGTTCAAGCGCGCTATAATTGCAGTAACCCGTGCCTTCTGCATAGCTGCCATCCCGGGCGAACGAACCCTTGAAATCATCAAAACCCGCCTTCAACACTTTCCACCATTCGGGACCGCGGGGATGCCGGCCAAGCATGAAAACCGCTCCGAGGCCCAGGGCGCTCAAGGGCACCGCATGCAGGTTGGTCCCAGCTAGGATCCACGGCCATCTCCGCAGATCCCGGTTGGGTTCCTCCAACAAGGTGGCATCGGGATCAAAGCTCCAGCCCACCACGGCTTCCTTGTGCAGCATGCCCCAGCAGCTGCGGTAGCAGGGCTCGATGCCTTTGTCCGGTAACTGCCGCATCACCTCCTGCCGCATCTCCACAGGCAGCAGTTCCTCGATCCATTCATACGCCAGCACGACTGACTGAGTGGCCAGTGGCGCCCGCTGCAGGCCAATCACATCCTTTCCCGCTTCCAGAAAATAGTCCCATTTCTTGAACTGCAGCAGCCTTTGCAGGGCCAGCTTTGCATTCCCGCCCCGGTCTGCGCGGCCAGTGATGACATAGATGAATGCATCACGCTGCAAAATATTGCAGACTCTGGGCAGGTGGCGCAGCTGATCGTTAAAGTCGACGCCGGTTTCAAGGAAACGAACGTCATCAGACACATCAGCATCGAGCTGTTTTGCCCAGGCCTCTCTGAACAGCGGCAGGCTGAGCCGGCGTCGAATTTCGGGAATGTCCTCCGGGGCGAAGAAGAGATTGCACCGGCCGCTCCGGGCGGGGGGCTCGTTGCGGGCCTGCAATATCGCGGGCCTTAACAGCATGACTCCGGCGGCCAGACCGGAACGCACCAGGAATTGTTTTCTGGAAAGCATGTACAAGGAATATCAGGAGCTTTGGGTGGATCGGCAGGACATTAGCTTGGCACCCCGCCGGTTGACTGAACGTGCCAATTCCATCCTGGGTTTCCAGATCAATGCGCGATCTATTGGCCGACAAGCAGCCTGTTCGCGTTACCGGGGCTCGCTGCAGCCTGACTCATCAATACGGCCCGGGCATCGACAATGTCCGCTTGATTGGCTGGGCATTGCTGCTGATAAACGTGCGACAAAAACCAATGTCCGGCCCCACCTATTTCGAAGACTTCAACGCTGGTCCCGGCGGCTGGCTGGGCTGGATGGCCGGCGGGGGAGGGCCACGGGCGCTTGAGATTCACGATAGTATCGCCACGGTGCGCTCGCCATGGGGCGTGGACATTAATCATGCTCCGCCGGGCGCAGGTTATCTGCACTTGCTCTACGTCTTGTTCACGGAGCCCGCCGACTCACCACGGCATGTGCAATTCGAGCCCTTGGCCGGAACCTCCCGGTTTGCCCGGGGCGACTACCCGCGGAATTTTTTAAACTCCCGCCTGTCGGTCAGGGTGCGCGGCCAGCTTGCGGCCCGCGGTGCCCAGCTGCTGCTGCTGATCCAAGCCCAGGTGGGCGAGATCCGGACCAACTATGTTCTCAGTGGTCAGCCCATCAGTATCCGGCCGGAATGGACCGAGACTACCTTGCGTCTTTCGGCCGACCCCGGCCAATGGACTTGCTTGGGAACGCGGGGCCCCGGGGCCGACTGCGCCTGCTACGGAGAAGCTCCGGTTGAGGGGGCATTGCAGAATCTGAATGTTAACCTGATCCTGGTCCTCTTTCCCCTGCGGATCGAACCCCTCGCGGCTTTGCCTGACCCGACG
>JBIJDP010000032.1:0-9819 GCA_044344065.1 Opitutaceae bacterium | reverse complement strand
GTGCGCTGGCCCTTTCGCCCGTCCGGAGGCCGGGCGCTACCTAATTAATCCATTCCGTGCTTCCGCCCTTCCGCATTTCCGCGATTAATCTCATCCCCTTCCACCCTCTCCCTTCCGCGACCATGAACTACCGCACCCTCGGCCGCACCGGCCTGAAAGTCAGTGAAGTCTCCCTCGGCACCTGGGCCTTTGGCTCGCCGTCCATCTACGGTTCGGTCGATACCGGCTCCGCCCATCGCGCCATCCGCGGTGCGCTCGACGCCGGCATCAACTTCTTCGACAGCGCCCCGCTCTATGGCACGAAGGAGGAGGATGGCATTGCGGAGAAAGTACTCGGACAGGGACTCGGATCCGACCGCGACCGCGTCCTGATCGCCACCAAGTTCGGCCGCTACCACTCGCGCGTGCACACCAACGAGCTCTTCGACGGCCAGACCGTGGTCTGGTCGGTCGAGGAAAGCCTGCGCCGCCTCGGCACCGATCGGTTGGACGTGCTCTTCTTCCACTCGCCCACGCATCCGGACAAGATCAAGGACGACGTCTGGGCCGCGCTCGAGCAACTGAAGCGCAGCGGCAAGGTGCGCTTCACGGGGCTCTCCTGCGGCTTCATCAAGGACACCGCCGGCATGACCCGCGATTGGGCCGCCCAGGGCCGCATTGATGTCGCGCAAATTGCCTACAGCCTCACCTACCGCGAGTGGGAACCCATCATCGCCGACCTCGGCAAACAGGGCGTCGGCATCGTGGCGCGCGAGTCGCTCGCCAACGGTTTCCTCGCCGGTGTGTTCACCAAGGACATCGTCTTTCCCGCCGGTTCGCTCAACTCGCGCTATCCGCGCGCCGAGATCATTGAGCGCGTCGAGACCGCCGACCGCTACCAGGCCCTGCTCGTGCGCCGCGACGTGAAGTCCCTCGCCGCCGCCGCCATGCGCTGGGTGCTCGACAACCCGTCCATCTCCCTCGTTCTCTCCGGCTCGAAAAAGCTAGAGGAGATCCTCGACTGCGCCGCCGCTTCCGACGCGGCGCCCTACTCCGCAGCCGAACTCGCCGAGGCGCGCCGTTTGCACGTGAAGGATTTCTCCCCGGCCTGAAAGCAGGGCAGGTCACAGACCTGCCCTGCTTTCTGACCCGGCAATTCGAAAATCTGTTCAGGCGCGGGCCGCAATCGAGTGAGTCCACCTCCACTCGCTCACGCTCGTGGCTACGGGTAACTGCGACGTGCGAAGCGTGATTTACACCCGCGCGGTTTCAGGCCAACCAATGGCGTGCTCCCTGAATTGCTCAAGAGCCTCGAACTGAACGAGGCGCCGGCCTACCTGTTCATCTTCACCGGCGTTTCGCTGCTGATGATGTGGCGGTTGGAGGCCATGCTTGATCACGGACTCGAGGGCACGGCGCTGGGCACGCTCGTGATGCCGTACTGTTCGGGCCTCGGCAACCTGGTCTTCGTCGGTTTGATGATCTCCCACGACGGTGCGCCCCGCGAGGTGCTGACCAACTGCCTCGTCAACAACGTCACCAACCTCACCCTCCTGCTCGGCTTGCCCGCGCTGTGCTGGGGCCTGACCGTGCTTCCGGCCAAGGGCGGGGCGGGCCGAAGAAAAAAGACCGGCGCCGACCCCGGCATGGCCAGTCAGCTCAACCGGCTTTCGCTGCTGCTAACGCTCACCGCCGGGTTGTTTTTCGCGGGCGCGGTGTGGGTCCTCGGTCAGGACGGCGTGCTCAGCCGGGCCGACGGGCTGATGCTCATCGGCCTCTTCCTCTTCTGGCAGTGCTTCCAGGTGTTCGACGTCCTGAAGCACAATGTCCGTCAGCGCATCAGCTACGGTCCGATGTTTTACTTGGATCTTTTCATCGTGCTCCTCTGCGCCTGGGCGATTTACGAGAGCGTAGACTGGCTGCTGGCATGGGTCGGCACCCAGAAGGGCGGCTTCGTGAGTGCGGCCAATCTTGGCTGGCTGTCCGGCTGGCTCATGGTGCTGCCCAATGCCGTGCTGGCCTTCTACTGGGCGTGGCGGCGGCGGGCGGACGTGGTCTACAGCTCACAGGTCGGCGACGGACACATTTGCATCCCGCTATGCCTGGGCTTGTTTGCCCTGTGGAAACCGCTGCCCACCGTGGGATTCTTCACCACCGGGCTCGGCTTGCTGCTGGGCGTCATCGGGGTGCACGTGGTGCTGCTCCTGATTGTTGGCGGCCTGCCGCGGTGGGCGGGCGGCGTGCTGACCGCGGCGTACGCCTGGTTCCTTTGGCAGGGACTGGCGTGAAAATACGAGACCTGAAACTTGAGACCTGAGTTCCAAACAGTGGCCTACCATTCAGGTCTCAGGTTTCAGCTCTCTGCTTTCCCCTCACTCCAGCGGATCGGCGTGGAATTTCGCCGCCAGATCGACAAAGGGCTTCTGCGCCGCAAGCCATTGCGCACTCTGGCGGATCTCCGCCATGGACCGCTTGGTATTGTTGCAAAAGAGATAGCTGGTTCGACCAAGCCGGATGCACGCATCAAAATGCGTGCCACTCGCGTCAGGTGCGAAGATGAAATCACCGGCGCTCAACTGGCTCTGCCCCACCTCGGCCCCCAGCGGGGCGCTGTCGGCAATGAACTGCTTCTTGTAGGAGTCAGCCCGGGGTCCTTGATAATAAAGAATCGCCCCCTGCCCGCTCGTCAGCTTGGCCAGCACCCACTCGTCGAACACCGGCTGCTGGTAGAGGGAATTCATGCGCCCAAGGGCGAGAATCACGGCGGTGCGGGCGTCTTCGAGGTTCATGGGTGTTTGGGCGCGGGGAGCTGTGACATGAGATACTTGGACTCGGCCGAAACAATCCAGTTCAAACACTGTTAAAAATGCCTCAGATTGGAACTGGATGGGACAATAACCCAACCGCGACATGAAAACATTTCGGAGTTGTGGACCGCTGATGGATTTCGCCAATGGGCGAAATTTTCTAGGTGCGGCTCCGGCTAATCGGCTCCGCTGTGAGTCTCGGGCCCGCTGATCGCGGGCATAAAGCCTGCGATATGCAGACCCACAATTGATGTGAAGGCGATTAGCCGGAACTACTGATCAAAGATTTCGCCCATTGGCGAAATCCATCAGCGGTTCCAAAAACTCCTGGAACTCGGCCCAAACGGAGCGGCTTCGTGTCAGCATGCCTGCAATGCTGGTGGTTTCAGCGGTATCGATTACCAATCTCAATAGTCTTAATGTGCACTATTAGATTATTGGAATAATTCTAAATCTCACTTGCGATTTAGAACCATTATTATCTGATAGCGATTCTCAACATCATGCCTGAAACGTCCACAGCTACCCCCGAGTCCCTCACGCAAACCCTCGCCGAGAGCGGACTTCGCGCCACACCACAGCGTGAGCTCGTGTTCAATATCCTCCTCAAGAAAAGGGATCATCCCACTGCTGACGAGGTATTTGCGAGAGTAAAGGCCGAGATGCCCACCATCTCCCTGGCCACGGTTTACAACTGTCTGGAGACTTTGGTGCAGTGCCGGGTGGTCCGGGCGGTGAACTTCGAGCGCGGTCCCACCCGTTACTGCCCGAATCAGAAGCCGCACGCCCATTTTCACGACGAACAGACCGGTTCGACCCATGATATTGACCTGCCGCCCGGTCTCCTCGACCAGGTCAAAACCATCCTCCCGGAGGGCTACGACGCCAATTCCGTCGAGATCATCTTCCGCGGCAAAGCCCAATCCTGATCATTCTCCGGGCACATTGCCCCTCACTTCTTAACTTCAATTCATCACTTCATGAGCCAACTCCAAATCAAGGATCTCAACGTCAGCATCGGCGAGAAAGCCATCGTCAAGGGCTTCAATCTCACGATCAACAGCGGCGAGGTGCACGCCATCATGGGGCCCAACGGCACCGGTAAGTCCACCCTCGCCAAGGCCATCGCCGGCCACCCCGACTACACGATCAGCGGCGGTGACGTGCTGCTCGACGGCAACTCCATCCTCGCGATGCAACCGGACGAGCGCGCCCGCGCCGGCCTCTTCCTCGCCTTCCAATATCCGAGCGAGATCCAGGGCGTCACCATCGCCAACTTCCTCCGCGCCGCCGTGCAGGCCCGCCTCGCCGAGGGCGAGGAACTCGACGCCACCGCCTACTACAAGCGCCTCTACACCAAGATGGACCTGCTCAAGATCGACCGGAAGTTCACTTCCCGCGCGGTCAATGACGGCTTCTCCGGCGGCGAGAAGAAGCGCTGTGAGATCCTCCAGATGGCCATGCTCGAGCCCAAGTTCGCCCTCATGGACGAAACCGACTCCGGCCTCGACATCGACGCGCTCCGCATCGTCGCCGAGGGCGTCAATGCCATGCGCGGGGGTGCCCTCGGCATCCTCATGATCACGCACTACCAGCGCCTCCTCGACTACATCGTCCCCGACCATGTGCATGTGATGTGGGACGGCCAGATCGTGAAGAGCGGCGACAAATCCCTGGCCCTCGAACTCGAGGCCAAGGGCTACGACTGGGTGAAAAAGGAACTCGCCCACGCCTGAGGCATTAAGCGCAAAGGCGCAAAGACGCTAAGTACGATCCAAAGATCAGATCCTAAAAATAAAAAATTTCGCGCAATCTTAGCGCCTTCGCGTCTTCGCGCTTAACCCAACCATCCTCCACCCTTCCCTTCCGTCATGAAACCTCCCACTGAACTCGACGCCGCCTCGGTTGCCGATGAAACCATCGCCGCCGACAACCCCGTCCAAGGCATCGACCAGACCGCCGGCAACTTCAGCTACAACGTCAACTACGAGTTCGACGCCGGCACCGGCCTTTCCGAGGACACCGTCCGCTATATCAGCAGCGTCAAGAAGGAGGCGCCGTGGATCCTCGATTTCCGCCTGAAGGCCCTGAAGACCTTCCTCGACAAGCCCATGCCCACGCACTGGGCGACCAAGGATCTCGAGAACATCAACTTCGACAAAATCCGCTACTACCTCTCGCAGGGCCAGAAGCCCAAGCGTACCTGGGACGAGGTGCCGGATGACATCAAGAAGACCTTCGAGCGTCTCGGCATCCCCGAGCAGGAGCGCAAGTACCTCGCCGGCGTCGAGGCCCAGTTCGATTCCGAGGCCGCCTACTCGAACATCAAGGACATCGTCGCCAAGCAGGGCGTCATCTTCGTCAATTCCACCGAGGGCCTGCGCGAGCATCCCGAGATCTTCCGCAAGTTCTTCGGCAAGGTCATCCCGACCGGCGACAACAAGTTCTCCGCACTCAACAGCGCCGTCTTCTCCGGCGGCTCCTTCATCTATGTGCCCAAGGGCGTGAAGGTCGCCCAGCCGCTCCAGGCCTACTTCCGCATCAACGCCGAGAACTTCGGCCAGTTCGAGCGCACGCTCATCATCGCCGACGAGGGCGCCGAGGTCGTGTACATGGAGGGCTGCACCGCCCCGAAGTTCTCCACCTCCACGCTGCACAGCGCCGTGGTCGAGCTCGTCGCCCTCAAGGGCGCGAAGATCCAGTACATCACCGTCCAGAACTGGGCCAACAACGTCTTCAACCTCGTCACCAAGCGCGGCGTCGCGCACGAGGAGGCCACCATCAAGTGGATCGACTGCAACATCGGCAGCCGCCTCACGATGAAATATCCCGGCGTCGTCCTCAAGGGCCGCAAGGCCCGCGGCGAGGTGATCTCCATCGCCCTCGCCAACGACGGCCAGCACCAGGACACCGGCGCCAAGATGATCCACGCCGCCGATGAGACGACCTCCAACATCATCGCCAAATCCATCTCCGTCGGCCAGGGCCGCTCCACCTACCGGGGCGTCGTGCACATCCCGAAGCACCTCAAGGGTTGCAAGAACAACACCGAGTGCGACGCGCTGCTGATCAACTCCAACAGCCGCACCGACACCTATCCCGCCATCACCGTCCGCGGCGACGCCAACTACGTGCAGCACGAGGCCAGCGTCTCGAAGGTCAGCGAGGAGCAGATCTTCTACATGCAGCAGCGCGGCCTCACCGAGGCCCAGGCCATGAGCCTTTCGGTCAACGGTTTCGTCAACGACCTCGCGAGCCAGTTTCCGATGGAATACTCCGTCGAACTGAAGCGCCTCATCGACCTCGAGATGGAGGGCTCGGTCGGCTGAACCAATCGTACTCGTTCTCTTACTCGTTCTCTTTCTCGCCCTAAAACGGCGGCGAAAGCCAACCAGACCCGAGAGCGAGAAAGAGAACGATTAAGAGAACGATTTTATCACATGTCTTCCGCCCTTCCCCTGCCCGACACCGCCGTCCCCGGTTTCACCTCCGAGCGCTTTGCCGCCCACTTGGCCCACCGCAGCGACCAGCCCGCCTGGTGGCTTGAGGCCAAGAAGGCCGCGTGGAACCAGTACAACGCCCTCCCGCTCCCGGAGCGCACGGACGAGCGCTGGCGCTACTCCACGATCAAGGACATCGTCCTCGACGGATTTGAGCTGCCTTCCGAGCCGGCCACCACGATCCCGCACCTGCCGGACTTTCCGCATGCCGCGGAACTGACCTTCTCCAACCGTCAGATCGTTGACCGGGAAAAGATCACCCTACCCGCCGAACTCGCGGCCAAGGGCGTCATCTTTGTTCCCCTCGACGAGGCGGTCCGCGACCATGGCGACCTGATCCGCCGGCATTTCCAGCAATATCCCGTCGCCCTCGGCAGCGAGAAATTTGTCGCCCTCAACCACGCCTTCTCCTCCACCGGTGCGCTGCTCTATGTGCCGCGCGGCGTCGAGATCGCCCTGCCCTTCGTGGTGCAGCACACGCTCTCCGGTCCCGGCAAGGCCACCTTCCCGCACACCCTCGTCATCCTCGAGGACCAGGCCAAGGCCACGCTGGTCGAGTTCTTCGTCTCCGCCGAGGCCGACTCCGCCCATTTCGCCTCCGGCGTCAACGACCTGCACGCCGGTGACGGCGCCCACCTCACCTACGTCGGGGTGCAGAACTGGTCCAACGCCACCCAGGCGTTCCAGAGCAACTCCATCGCCGTCGGCCGCGACGCGCAGGTGCTCTCGCTCAACCTCCACCTCGGCGGCCGCCAGGCGCGCCACGAGTCGCACAGCCGCCTGCTCGCCTCCGGCGCGCACAGCGAGATGCTTGCGCTCACCGTCGCCCACGGCACGCAGGAGTTTGACCAGCGAACGCTCCAGAGCCACCAGGCGCCCCACACCTCCTCCAACCTGCTCTACAAAAATGTGCTCCTGGACCAGGCGCGGACGATCTTTTCCGGCCTGATCATCGTCGATCCCGACGCGCAGCAGACCGACGCCTACCAGAGCAACCGCAACCTCATGCTCAGCGCCGCCGCCGAGGCCAACAGCCTGCCCGGCCTGGAAATCCAGGCCAACGACGTCCGCTGCACCCACGGCGCCACCACCGCCCGCATCGATCCCGAGCAGCAGTTCTACCTCGAGGCCCGCGGCATCAAGCCCGCCCAGGCCCACGAACTGCTCGTCTTCGGATTTTTTGAGCGTGTCTTGAGCAAGCTCGCGGACGACAATCTGCACGACGCCCTGCGCTCATTCATCCAGGCCAAGTTCAAGAATCTCTAACCCGCGCCCCGCCGCGACCGCCCATGTCCTCCAAGGAACGCACCCTCGCCCGCGAAGTCACTGTCACCCAGATTCCCTCCGGGGACCGGCAGACCCTGCCGGCCGGCACCAAGCTGTTCATCCACCAGACCCTCGGGGGCAGTTTCACGGTCCAGACCGATTTCGGCCTCTTCCGGATCGACGGCAAGGATGGTGACGCGATCGGCGAGCAGGTGACCGAGAACACGGTCAAGGCCGCCGCCCTCGCCGACGGTTCACCCGATCCCGCCGCAGTCTGGGACCAGCTCCGCAAGGTATTCGATCCCGAGATCCCGGTGAACATCGTGGACCTCGGCCTCGTCTATTCGATGGACATTGAGAAAATCGAGGCGCCCGAGGGCGGCTTCAAGGTCAACATCGCCATGACCCTCACCGCGCCGGGTTGCGGCATGGGGCCCGCCATCGCCGCCGACGCCAAGGACAAGATCCTGCTCGTCCCCGGCGTGGCCGACGCCGATGTGCGCATCACCTGGGAGCCGGCGTGGAACCAGTCGATGATTTCCGAGGAAGGGAAGATGAAGTTGGGTCTGATCTGAGCCCGCCCCGCTCTTCAATTCCACTGCAAGCTTCATGATAGCATTGCTGGGAGCGCGACCGCCCTCGGTCGCAATCGGCCGCAAGCGAGCCAGTCGCCCAAATGTCCAAGGCATGTATTTTAGAACGCAGTCCTCCACGGATTGTCCACCTCGGTCGTTTCAATCATGATCGCGGCGCTCGCTCGCCGGCGTGTAAATTGCGACCGAGGGCGGTCGCGCTCCCAGCCAAAACCATATGCCTTGCCGGTCCCAATCACCTCATTTTAGTCAATTTGTGATTCAAGTGGCACTTGACGGCTGCACCGCACCGCATGGACTGCAGGCTGGTAGATGAGTCTCCCCGCGCACATTGATTTTTGGAACACCCGCTATGCCTCCGGCCAGACTCCGTGGGAATTCAGCGGCATACCCGCCAACCTCCAGGCGTTCCTGAAAAGGAAAACCAAGGGCACGGCCACCACCACGGCCGGCCGCGGGAGCGTCCTCATTCCGGGCTGCGGCACGGGCCAGGAGATCAAGGCCTTTGCGGAGGCCGGCTTTGACGTCACCGCCATCGATTTTTCCGAAGTCGCCGTGAAGCAGGCCCGGGAGAAGCTCGGTCCCGCCCTGGGCAACCGGATCATTATCGGCGACTTTTTCACGCACGAGTTCGCCCCCGCTTCCTTCGATTTCGTCTACGAACGCGCCTTCCTCTGCGCCTTCCCGCCGGAGCTGCGCATCCCTTACCGCGACCGGGTGGCCAGCCTGCTGAAGCGCGGCGGCGATCTGATCGGCTATTTTTATTACAAGACGCCCGACCGCGAAGCCGGCCCGCCCTATGGTTTCGCCTGGGGTTCCTCCGACGAACTGTTCGGCCGGCATTTCATCCTGCTGAAGGACGCGCCCGTGACGGACTCCGTCCCGGTCTTCGCCGGCCGCGAACGCTGGCAGGAGCAACGCCGGACCGCCTTTACCGGGAGCTGACCGCATTTGCGCTTCACTCCCGGTGCATCCGACCTATGGTCGGGACCGTGCGCATTCCCCGCCCCCTCGCCCGTTGCCACGCGGTGGCAGCGACCCTGATCCTGACCGTCGCGACCCAGTTGTCCGGCCAAACCACCGAGGCCAGCCCACCGGCGGTTGAAAACTCCGTGGTGAAGATATTCTCCACCGCCCGGTTCCCCGATGTTTACCGACCGTGGACAAAGCAGGCGCCGCGGGAAGGCACGGGCACCGGGGTCATCATCACCGGCCGCCGCATCCTCACCAACGCCCATGTCGTCGCCTACTCCAGCCAGATCCAGGTGCAGGCCAACCAGTCGGGCGACAAGTTCACCGCCACCGTCGAGGCCTTTTCCACGGCCATGGATCTCGCCGTGCTCAAGCTCGATGACGAAACTTTCTTCGACACCCGCGCGCCCCTGCCGCGCACCGAGGCCCTGCCCAGCATCAAGGACACGGTCATGGCCTACGGCTACCCGACCGGCGGCACCACCCTTTCCATTACCAAGGGCATCGTCTCGCGCATCGAGTTTGCCTCCTACAATTATCCGGGCTCGGGCCTGCGGATCCAGATCGACGCGGCCATCAACGCCGGCAACAGTGGCGGTCCGGCTTTGGTCAACGACCGCATGATCGGCCTGGCCTTCTCCCGGCTCGGTGGCAGCGACAACATCGGCTACATCATCCCCAATGAGGAGATCGACATCTTCC
>JBIJDP010000573.1:0-2682 GCA_044344065.1 Opitutaceae bacterium | reverse complement strand
GCGTGCGGCAGAATCCGCGCTGCACGGACTGCCCGGTGGCCGGATTCTGCGCGGCGCAGAAATCAGGTTCGCCGGAAAATTTCCCCCGGCTGACACCCAAAAAATCCGTGACTCTCGCGGTCACGCGCGTCTGGTGCGAACACGCCGGCCGGCTACTGCTACACCGCACCGACGCCGGCGCCCGCCGCCTGGCCACGATGCATGAACTGCCGACGTCCGAACATCTGGGGTTGACTGAAGCACAAGCCACCGCGGGTGAGATGATCGCGCGGCGCAACCGCAGCATCACGAAGTATCGCATCACCGAAAAGATCTACCGGTGCATCCATAACCCTGTGAAATTGTGCGTCGGTCTCGTATGGGTGCCATTGGCGGAACTTGACCGCATCACGCTGTCGGGCCCGCACCGGCGGTGGGTCGGGGAGATGCTGCGCGAGAAATGACCTGAATTTCGTAGAGCCGGCCTTCAGCCGGCACTGGTTCGGATGCCCATAGGCGCGATGCCGCGTTTCAAGCGCGGGCTGAAGCTCCGCGCTACGATCCGGATGTGTCCAGCAACGCCTCGACGCGGGCCTTCGAGCGTTGCACGGCCTCCACGTCCATCCGCGGGCTCAGCTCGATGGTGAGCAGGTGCTCGGGCTTCCAGAATTTGCTGACCATCGCGAAATCGATCCGGCCGTCGCCGATGGCCTGGTGGTCGCGGCCCTCGGCGTTGACATCGTGCAGATGGAAACCGAGGAGCCGCGGCGCCATCCTGGCGAGGTGGGCCTGTTGGTCCAGCAGGCCCATGGACTGCTTGATCTCGGCATGACCGGTGTCGTGCCAGTAGCCAACCGGCGCCTCGGCAGGCAGCCCGGCGAGGAAGGACTCGTAGTCCTCGTCCACGGGCAGCTCGTCGAAACTCTCGCGGTTCTCGAAGCCAAGCTTAACGCCCTTGCTGTGCGCGTGCTCGAGCACCTCGGCTATGCTCTGCTTGGTGCGCTCCCAATACGGCGTCATCCGCTTGCGCAGCTTGGCGAGGCATTTCCTGAGCAATTCCTGGTACACCTTGTCCTCGCCGGGCACGAATCCGGGGTGCGACTTCACATAGGCATCCAGCCGCATGGTCGGGTTGAACCAAAAAAACTCCACGCTCCCGAGGTGGCAGACCATCACGCACGCGTTGACCTGGGCGGCGAAGTCGATCGAACGCTTGGTATAGCGCAGCCACTGGTCGTGCTCCCGAAAATCGAGGGCCGAGGGCTCAAAGACGTTCGGCGCGGCCTGGTTGATCCCGGTCGGGAGGGGGCAGAAATTGTGGGTGGTGCCGATCTTGATCACCCCGTCCTCCACCGCCTTCAGGATTCCCGGCACCAGCGGGATGCGGATGCCATGGCTAAGTTCCGCAAACTCAAAGCCCAGATCCGCGATCTCGCGCAGCATGTCGACCCCGTCGGCGTGGCGATGGGAATTCCAGCAGGAGGACAGGGAGAGGGTCGGCTTCACGCGGAAAACAAGGCCATCAGGCACGGAAGACCAGCAGGTTGCACGAAAAAAAGCCGCATCCCCGTCGAGGGATGCGGCCTGGTAAATTCGGCGGAAACGACCCGCAGGGCGCTTATTCGGCGTAACGGCGGCGGAGCATCTGGGTGAAGGCCTGGACCTTCTCCTTGCGGCGGCGCTTTTCGCAGGGCTTCTCGTAGTAGCGCTTCGCGCGGACACCCTTGATGATATTCTCGCGCTCGAGCTTCTTTTTCATGCGACGGATCGCACGGTCAATGGGCTCGTTCTTGCGGATTTTGATTTCAATGGACATGGCAAACAGGTCGTTGGTGAGTGGAAAAGCGCAAAAGCAAGCCATGCGCCCAAGGGGCCGTCAATGGGTTTTTTTAGACGTATTTCCCGGCGGCCGGATTGCACGGTCCGAAAGGCCGGATTTGCGCGATCATTTCCAAGTTTCCTCCTTGCACCGTGCGGTCGCCGGGCTTGCCTTCGCATCCAGTGCCGGCCGCCGATCAAAAATTCGTCCATCTCCACGTCCATACCGACTACAGCCTGCTTGATGGCGCCTGCCGGATCGACCGTTTGATGGACCGTGCCGTAGCCCTCGGGATGCCCGCCATCGCCCTCACCGATCACGGCAATCTTTTCGGGGCCATCGAGTTTTACAACTCCGCCAAGGCCAAGGGTATCAAGCCCCTCATCGGCTGCGAACTCTACCTCGTGGAGAACTCCCGCCTCGAGAAAAAGGGCCGCTCCGACGACGAGGGCAAAACCATCTTCCACCTCGGTCTCCTCGCCCGCAACCTCACCGGCTACCAGAACCTGCTGAAGCTGGTCTCCGACGCGCACCTGAAGGGCTTTTACTACAAGCCCCGCACCGATTTCGAGACGCTGGCGCGCTACGCCAACGGGCTTATCGGCTTCACGGGCTGCCTCGCCTCCCTGGTGCCCCAGCATCTGCTTTATGACCGTTATGCCGAGGCCCACGCCGCCTGCGGCCGGTTTGTGGAGATCTTCGGGCGCGAAAACTACTTCGTCGAAATCCAGGACCACGGCCTCCCGGAACAGCGCAAAATCATCCCCGGCCTCCTGAAGCTCGCGGAGGAATTCAAGCTCAAGGTCATCTGCACCAACGACGTCCACTACGTGAACGCCGCCGATGCCGGCCCGCACGATGCCATGCTCTGCATCCAGACCGGA
>JBIJDP010000089.1:0-7535 GCA_044344065.1 Opitutaceae bacterium | reverse complement strand
GACCGCGGCGCGCGAGGGCAATTTTGATTTCCGCGCGAGCAAGGTGGAACTGGAACAGCAGGGCTACTCCGTCCAGCTCGCCAAGCACGAACGGAATCCGGGCTTCAGCGTGAGTCCGTATTTCTCCCAGGCCAAGGCCGGCGACCGGGAGCAGAATTATGGCATCGGCCTCTCCCTGCCGTTGCCGGTCCCCGGCGGCAATCACGCCGCCACCGCCGCCCGCGCCCGCCAGCGCCAGGCCGAGGTGGCCGTGCTGGTCGCCCAGCGGGAATTAGAACGCGCGGTGCTGACGACGGCCCAGGCCTACAGGGCCAAGGTCGCGGAAATATCGCGCTGGTCGCCAGACACCGTGCAGCAATTCCGCGAGGCCGCCGCCGTGGCCGACCGGCATTTCCGCCTCGGGGCGGTCCCCATCGGCACCTACGTCGAATTGCAGTCCAGCTACCTCGACGCCGTCGAGGCCCTGCTCGACACGCAGGCCGAGGCCCTCGAGGCCGGCCTGAAACTGCAGCAGCTTACCGGTCTCAACCTCAACCTGGGCGGACTCCAACCATGAAGTCCCTGCCGTTCCTCCTCTCCGCAGTGCTGCTCATGGCCGGACTCAACGGCTGCAACCGCTCCGCCGCCGAAACCGGCGCGACCCACGCCGCCGCCGCACTGGCGGCGCAATACAAGGCCGGCCACGGGCTCCAACTCACGCCGGCCGCCGCCCGGTTCATCGGGCTGGCCACCGCCGAGGTCGGCGCGCAGGAAATCGGGGACGCCGGTTCCGTGACCGCCATTCCCGCCGCCGCCCTCCTCCGCACGGTGAAGGGTGATTTCGTGTTCGTGGCCAACGGCGACTGGTATCTGCGCACACCCGTGCAGATCGGTGCCGCCCACGGCAACTGGCTGGAAGTGACCGGCGGACTCTACGAAGGCGACACGGTCGTCACGCAGGGCGCCAGCGCCCTCTGGCTCGCCGAACTGTCGGCCACCAACGGAGGCGTCGGCTGCGCCGACGGGCACTGATGCTCAACCGCATCATTGATTTTTCCCTGCAGCGCCGGGGCTTCGTGATCTTCGTCACGCTGCTCTTCGTGCTCGCCGGCCTGTGGTCCGCCACCCGGGTCGCCATCGACGCGGTGCCCGACATCACGAGTCCGCAGGTGCAGGTCAACACGCCCGTGGACGCCCTCGCGCCCGAGGAAATCGAGACCCTCGTCACCGTACCCATCGAGATCGAGATGTCCGGCCTGCCCGGCATGGTCGAGCTGCGCTCCCTGTCGAAGTTCGGCCTTTCGCAGATCACCATGACCTTTCGCGATGGCACCGATATCTACCGGACGCGCCAGCTCGTGACCGAGCGCCTGGCGCACGCCCGGGAAAATCTGCCCGCCGGGGTCGCCCCCGATCTCGCCCCGATCAGCACCGGCCTGGGTGAAATCGTCTATTACACCGTCCGCTACAAGGCCGGCGCCCCCGACCGGCCGGCCGCCCGCATCGACCAGCTCCGCGCCCTGCGCCAGCTGCACGACTTTACCATCAAGCCCCTGCTGCGCGCCACCCCCGGCCTCGCCGAGGTCAATGCCATCGGCGGCTATGAGAAGCAGATCGTCATCGAACCCGACCCGAAAAAGCTCGCCGACGCCGGCGTGAGTTTCGACCAGCTTGCCGACGTCATCGCCAAGAGCACCGAGAACGCCGGCGGCGGCCTGTTCGAACTCGGCGGCGAGGCCATCGTCGTGCGCGCCGACACCCGCGCCCGCTCGATCGAGGATCTCGCTCACCTACCCGTGAAATTCATCGGCGCGCCCCGGCCGCTGCTCGTCAGCGACCTGGCCGCCATTGGCATCGGTTCCGCCGTGCGCACCGGTGCGTCCACCGAGGACGGCGAGGAAACCGTGACCGGCGCCGCCGTCATGCTCGCCGGCGAGAACAGCCGCCTCGTGGCCCGCGCCGTGGTGGCCCGCCTCCGGGTGATCGAGGAAAAACTGCCGCCGGGCATCGAGCTCCGCGTCGTCTACGACCGCTCCGATCTCGTCCACACCACCATCAACACCGTGCGGACCAATCTCTTCGAGGGTGCCGTGCTGGTGGCTGCGATCCTCTTCGCCCTGCTCGGCCACTGGCGCGCGGCGACCATCGTCACGCTCGCGATCCCGCTCTCCTTCCTGTTCATGCTGACCGGCATGGCGCAGGGCCGGTTGAGCGCCAACCTCATGAGTCTCGGCGCGATCGATTTCGGCCTCATCGTCGACGGCTCGATCGTGATGGTGGAACACATCTTCCGCCGCCTGGCCGGACGGCAGCACGCCCTCGGGCGGCTGCTCTCACCGCCGGAACGGCTCGCCGAGGTTCGCACCGCGGCGCACGAGGTCGCGCGGCCGATGTTCTTCGGCGTGCTGATCATTCTGCTGGTCTATGCTCCCGTCATCGGGCTCACCGGCATCGAGGGAAAAATGTTCCGCCCCATGGCGCTCGCCGTGATGCTCGCCCTCGGCGGCGCGCTCGCCCTCGCGCTCACGCTGATGCCCGTGCTTTGCGCCCAGTTCCTCTCCGGAAAACTCAGCGAGCGCGAAAGCTGGCTGGTCCGCGCCGTGAAAGCCCTCTACACCCCACTCCTCGGCCGCGCCCTGCGCGCCCGCGGACTCGTGGTCGCCGGCGCCCTCCTGCTCGTGGCCGGCGCGGGCTGGCAGTTCACCCGCCTTGGCGCCGAGTTCATACCGCAACTGGACGAGGGCGCCATCGCCCTGCAGATGATCCGCGGCAACAGCGTCGGCCTCGACGCGTCCATCGACCTGCAGCGCCGCTCCGAGCGGCTCCTGCGGGAGAAATTCCCGGAGATCCGCCACCTCTTCGCCCGCCTCGGCACGGCCGAGATCGCGATGGATCCGATGGGGCCCAACACCTCCGACACCTACGTCTTCTTCCACCCGCGCGACACTTGGCGCAAGCGCGGCGACCGCCCGGTCACCAAGGCGGAACTGGTCGAGCTCATCCGCGCCGAGTTGACCGCGACCATCCCGGGCCAGACCTACCTCTTCACGCAGCCCGTCCAGCTTCGCTTCAACGAGATCATGGCCGGCGCCCGTGCCGACCTCTCGCTCAAGATCTACGGCGACGACTTCGCGGAGCTCGAGCGCCTGGCCGGGGCCGCGCGGGACGTGCTCCGCGGCATCCCCGGCGGCGGCGACGTTGAATTCGACGCCCTGGGCCGCGTGCCGGTGTTGGAAATCACTGCAAAACGCGGACCCCTCCAACGCCTCAACCTGCACGCCGACGAGATCAACCGTGTCGTGGCCACCGCCCTCGGCGGCCGCGAGGCCGGCGCCCTCGTCGAGGGCAGCCGGCGCGTCCCCGTCGTCGTGCGCCTGCCCGAATCCAGCCGGCTCGACCTCGCCACCCTCCGCGAACTGCCCGTGCGCACCGACGAGGACGACGGCGTGCAGGTGCCGCTGTCGCGCCTCGCCGACCTCACGGTGGCCGACCGGGTCGGCACCATCACCCGCGAGGACACGCAGCGCCGCGTCGCGATTCTCATCAACGTCCGCGGCCGCGACACCGAGAGTTTCGTGCATGAGGCCACGGCCGCGCTACGGCGGGTGCTGCCCTTCCCGCCGGGCTACACCTTCGAGTTCGGCGGCCAGTTCGCGAACCTCCAGGCCGCCCGCGCCCGCCTCGCGCTGATCGTGCCGGCCGCGCTCGCCCTGATCTTCGCGCTCATCTACGCGACCTTCGGCAGCGCCCGCCAGGCCGCGATGATCTTCGTCTGCGTGCCGCTGGCCGCCGTCGGCGGCGTCGCCGCGCTCTGGCTGCGCGGCCTGCCGTTCACGATTCCCGCGGCCGTCGGCTTCGTCGCCCTCTCCGGCATCGCCGTGCTCAATGGCATCATGCTGCTGAGTTTCATCAACCTCCTGCGCCGTCAGCGCCAGGCCGTGCGTCCCGCCGTGGTCGAGGGGACGCTCACCCGGCTGCGTCCGCTGCTCATGACCGCCCTCGTCGCGTCGCTCGGTTTCCTGCCGATGGCGCTCTCCACCGGTCCCGGCGCCGAGGTGCAGCGCCCACTCGCGACCGTCGTCATTGGCGGCATCCTGACCTCCACCCTCCTCACGCTCCTCGTGCTGCCCGTGATCTACGACTGGATCGAAGGCAGAACAGAACGAAAACCATGAACAACCACTGATCTGCACTTATTTTCACTGATCGGAATCAGTGCCCATCAATGTGCATCAGTGGTTACAAATTCCCTCATATGAATAACAGATCCATCCTGTTCGCCTGTCTTTGCCTTCTCTCTGCCTCCCTCGCCTTGGGCGAGGACAGGAACGTCGCCGGACCCAAGGGCGGGCGACTGCTCGCCACCGAGCCGCACGCGACCGAGTTTTTCGTGACCGCCGACCGCAAGGTCGAGATCACCTTCTATGATGCAGCCTTGAAACCGGTGCCGTCCGGGACCCAGATTGTCAGTGTCACCGCCGAAACACCCGCCGGTCCGGTAGCGATCCCACTGGCGACTAATGGTGATGCCCTGATTTCAAGTCAGCCCCTTCCGGCCGGAGAAGCCTATCGCGTGGTCGTCCAGGTTCGCGCCGCCACCGGCGCCAAACCGAAAAACTTCCGCCTCGATCTCAACCTGGCGACCTGCGGCGGATGCCAGCATGCCGAGTACGCCTGCACGTGCGCGGAGCATTGAGGATGTAGCAACAAGGGCGGGGATTCCGATCCCCGCCTTGCATTGCCTACGCTGGAATCCCTCTTCCTCGTTCTCTTAATCTTTCTCTTTCTCCGGCCTTAGGAATTGGCGAGAGATGCGACCTGACGAAAGAGAAAGATAAAGAGGAAAGAGAAAGATAAGGGTAATTGCGCAAAACAAAGGCGGGGACCGGAATCCCCGCCCTGCAAATCAAAGGGCCGCCTTGGCGGCTGGCCGTAATCCCCAGTCTTACTTCTCCCCGAGCAATTCCTTCTCGAGGTGATGGTCGAGATAGAAGCTGCCGCCGCCGCAGGAAGCGCGCTCGACCTTGGCGACCATCTTCTCGCCCCAGGCCTCTTCCTCCACCTGCTCGTTGATGAACCACTGGAGCATGATCTGCACCGGGTAGTCATTGTGCTGCAGCGCGGCGGCATAGGCGGCATTGATGCCCGCCGTGTTGGTCCGCTCGAGTTCGAGGGCCGTCCGGGCCACGTCGATCAGGCTGGGAAATTCGTGGCGGGGGGCCGGCAGGGTGCCGATGCGCGGCAGCACGCCACGGTCCACCAGGTGCGCCAGCATCTTGCCCGCATGCTCGCGTTCCTCGCCCGCCTGACGGTGGAAGAACTTGCCGAAGCCGTCCCAATCCCTCACCTGGCACCAATAGGCCATGGCCAGGTAGCAGTTGGCGGCGTAGAGCTCGTGCGTGAGCTGCTTTTCAATGGCTTCAACGACGGCGGGGACGGGTATGCTCATAGGGATGGTGGTTAAGCTGGGGTTGGACCGTGGTGGCCTTGCTTCAAGGCAATCGCGGAGCCGGGGGTTGTCAAACCCGGCAAGTAATGGAGGTGAAATTGAACCCGTGGACAAAATCGAATTTCTATGCCGGTCACAGAACCGATCCCGGTTAACCGCTAATCTTCGCTGATCTTCGCTAATCCGGACCGATTCAGTATCAGCGCAGATCAGCGTAGATTAGCGTTCCTGCCGGTTTTTAGTGACGGCTCCATTGCGTTGTTGGTTCTGCCTTCATGGCATCTGCGGAGTTGCGATAGACGTGGACTCACCCGATACCATTGGCCTACTCTCATCTCACGCATGAAACGTACAATCCTTTATACCCTTTGCCTGTTTCTCGCCGGATTCCTCGGCAGTTGTGAGCGCCCGCCGGCGCCGGCGAATCACGTCGCGCCGGTGCACCATCACACCGCACCGCACGGCGGGCTCCTCGTCGAGGTCGGCTCGCATCAGTTCAATGTTGAACTCCTGCACGATGCCGCGACCGGCATGCTGACCCTCTACATGCTCGATGCCCACGCCGAGAACTTTGTCCGCACCGCGATGAAAAGCATCGACGTCACCCTCCATGCCGGCGGTCAGATCCGTTCCCTCACCCTCAAGCCGGTCGCCAATCCCGCCACCGGCGAAACCGTCGGCGCCACCTCGCAATACGAAGCCCAGGCCGATTGGCTGAAGACCACCGAGAAGTTCTCCGGCATCATCACCGACCTCGATTTCAACGGCACACAGTTCTCCGGCCTCCCGTTCGAGCAGTAAGGCAGGTCTCCGACCTGCCAAGAGCCTGCCGCAGTCGGACAGTCGCCACCGAGACTGTAACGAAGAAATCAGGGACGCATCGGCGCCGCCGCATTGCTCTCTCGCGAAGTCCCGGATTATTCTCTCTATGATCTCACATCCACTTGGATCATGAAACACTCATGGTTTGCCGCGTCGGTTGCACGTAATGTCACCTTGCTGCTGTCGGCGCTGGTCCTGACCGCCCACCCTGCCCAAGCCGACGAGTGGATGAAATACGAGTCCAGCGAACTGACTGTTTACAGCGACTGCCCGCCTTATCGGGCGAAGTCCGTGGCAAAGAAAATAGCCGCATACCAATTCGCCGTCAGGACACTGATGCTTCCGCCAGGCAGCGTCTCTCCCCATACCACGTTGGTCGTTTTCAACAAGACGGACGAATTCGATCAGTACTTTCAGCCGACGGAACTCAAATACGCCAAGCTCATCACGCTGTACGTGGGAAAGCCCATAGGTCGCAATCGCTTTATTGCGCTCGCCGACGACTCGCGGATCGACGAACGCTTCAAGGCCATAACCAAACTTGAGGCAACGCATATGCTGCCGTGGATGGACGACGACCCTCCCCAGTGGCTGAAATATGCGACTGAAGCGGTGTTTTCCAAGTTTCACCTGCGGGGAAATTTGATCGATTTTGACGGCGCCAATGCAGATCAGCGCAGCAATCTAAAGAAATCGGAATGGCGTGACTGGGCAGTGGTGGTGGCTGGGGCAAAGGATGAGATGATGGAGAAGGAAAAAGTCCCTACCAACATGGCCCAGTCACAGTGTTGGCTCCTCGGTGACTGGATGCTCTTCGGCGATACCCCGCGTGGGACCGCATACCTCAAAATGCTGACGGCAATGCGGGAAAGATACCCTTCACCGAGGGCGGCTTTCGAAGCTGGCACCGGCATGAATGGCGCACAACTGACGGATCATCTTCGGAAATACTATCGGGACGATGCTAAGCGATCGCTGCATTTCGACGCTAACGCCTTCGAAGCCAGCCTGCGCACCTCGCCGGCAAACTCACGGGATCTCCACCTGATCCGATTCCATCTCCTGTTCGGCCGGGAACCCATCGATCCCGTTCTGAATGAGCTCAGGCAGGCGGAGGCGAGCGGCCCCGATTGCGAGGAGTTGCAATTTGCGAGGGTGCTCGGAGCAAAGCTTGCGAATGATCGAGAATCCGTCATCCGCACATGCCGTGAGGCCATCGCCGCGGGCACGCGCAATGCCTTCTTCTATCTGGATTCAGCCAACTACCGGTTGAATCATACATCAT
>JBIJDP010000571.1:0-2692 GCA_044344065.1 Opitutaceae bacterium | reverse complement strand
GCCTCGACGAGCGGCGCCAAAACAAATCGCCTGCAAGCAGGCTCCTACCTAGCGAACACTACCGTCAGGACACCTGCCGGCGCTTAATGTGCTTCCGTTCGTTTGGGGTGGCACCTAGTTTTCACGGCCGATGTCCCCCAAGAAGGCCAGAACCAAGTCGGTTGCGCGCTGGCTGTTGTTGCTGCCAATCCCGTTGCTGTGGGGCGTCCTCATGCAGTCCGGCCTGTTGGACTTCCTTGAAAACCGGCTGATCGACTGGCGCTTCCAGGCCCGTGGCGAAATCTCCGCGCCGGTCAAGGTGGTGTATGTGGACATTGATTCCCAGGCCCTGAGCGAGATTGGCGGCTTTCCCTGGAACCGGACCTATTTCGCCCGCGTCCTCCGGACCCTGATCGATGAAGCCGGGGCCAGGGCGGTCGGCGTCGACATTGTTTTTTCCGAGAATGGCGTGGCGGAGGCGATCGACTGGAAAAAACGGGTGGAAGGCAACCGGGAGCTGGCGAAGTTCCTGTCCAGAAATCCCCCGGCCGTAAGCGCGGCCTCCTACGCCGCGCCGGTCGACCGGGATATCAATGGCCGGCTGGTCTACCGCATGCTCCCGCTCGTGCGAAAACAGAAGGGCAAGGAGGCGGCCGAGCCGCCCGAGCTGCCGTCATTTCGCATCAGTGAAAACGATCCGAACCGGATATGGTCGCCGCCCCTCATCGGCCTGATCGATTCGCTTGATGGGGCCACCCGGGTGGTGCCGGCGTATGCGCCCACCTCGATCCGGACGTACCTGCACATGTCGGTGGAGCTCGCCCGCCTGCATTTCGGGGTGAAACCCGAAGGGGTGAAGATCAACGAGGATGCCATCGACCTGGTCCGGGAGGACGGGACCCGGATGGCCCACATCCCGATCTTCGACGGCCAGATGATCGAGATCAACTGGTTCTCGCCCTGGATGTCGCCGGTGCACAATCCCCGCATCAGCTTTTCGACGGTCTACAATTACTCCGAGATGCTGAAGTCAGCCGATGAGGCCGAGCGTCAGGCCGCCACGCAGTTCTTCGGCCAGGCGGATTTCAAGGATGCTATCGTGCTGATCGGCCCGGTGGATCCCCTGCTGCAGGATCTGGCCGTCACGCCGTTCGATGAAGTGCCGGTGCCCAAGGTCGGCCTGCACGGCAACATGGTGAAGACCATCGTCTCGGGCCTGTACCTGCACCGTCTCCCGGCCTGGGCCAACCAGCTGATCCTGCTGGGGTTCACCGTGCTGGTAAGCCTCTTCGCCGCGGCAGGCGGCAGCCGGGGCGCGCGCACCAAGCTGACGGCGCTGCTGCTGCTGACCGCCTACGTCTGGCTCGCCTTCAACCTCTTCGAGCAATATCAGCTGATCATCCCGCTGGTCGCGCCCCTCGGCTCCGCCTTCACCGCGAGTTTCGCGGCCATCGTCTGGCAGCTGATCCTGGAGGAAAAGCAGAAGGGCCGCATCAAGGGCATGTTCGGCGCGTATGTCTCCCCGCAACTGGTGGAACGCATGGTGGAATCCGGCGAGAATCCCCAACTCGGCGGCCACGACGACGAAATCACCGCCTACTTCAGCGACATCCAGTCCTTCTCCTCCTTTTCGGAAAAGCTCGGCTCCGGCCCCCTCGTCGAGCTGATGAACGAATACCTCACGGCCTGCACCGACATCGTGCAGGGGCAGGGCGGCACGCTCGACAAGTATATCGGCGATGCGGTGGTGGCGATGTTCGGCGCCCCCCTGCCACTCAAGGATCATGCCTACCGCGCCTGCGTGGCCACACAGATGGTGCACCGGAAGCTCGCCGAGCTGCGGGGAAAATGGAAGGCGGAGGGGGCGAAGTGGCCCGAGATCGTCTGGAACATGCAGACCCGCATCGGCCTCAACACCGGCACCTGCATGATCGGCAACATGGGCAGCCGCACCCGTTTCAACTACACGATGATGGGCGACAATGTGAACCTGGCCGCCCGCATGGAGAGCGGCGCCAAGAGCTGGGGCTCCTACACCATGTGCACCGAGGCGACGAAGCTCTCCTGCGAGCAGCACGGGAGCGACCACGTCGTGTTCCGTCCGCTGGGCCGCATCGTGGTGAAGGGCCGCACGACGGCGGTGCCAATCCATGAGATCGCCGGGCTCAAGGAGCATGTCACCCCGGAGGCACGCGAGTGCATCGGACTCTTTTCCCAGGGGCTGACCCGGCATTACGAGCGCGATTGGGACGGTGCCCTGGCCCTGTTCAAGCAGAGCGCCCGGCTCGAGCCCAACCAGCCCGGCATCACGCCGGGCGTGAGCAGCAATCCCTCGATCGTTTACACCCACATCACCGAGCATTACAAAGTCGAGCCGCCGCCGGAGAACTGGGACGGCGTGTATGTGATGAAGGAGAAGTGAGGGTGAGCCTGGGAGCGCGACCGCCCTCGGTCGCAATTGTCCGCCAACGGGGAGCATCGAAGAATGAGTGCGGGCTGAAAGCAGGCAGGACGGTCTCGTTTCGTGCGGCATTTGCGTAGTCGAACGCTTGACCCCAGTGCGTCCGATTGCGGCCGAGGGCGGTCGCGCTCCCAGGCGGCAACAAAAACGCCCGCACGAAAAGTGCGGGCGTGGATTGATCTCATACCAATTACTCATTGATATAGGACTATACAAATCGGGCCGAATCTGCCAGCCATGAGGGATGGCGAG
>JBIJDP010000572.1:0-2692 GCA_044344065.1 Opitutaceae bacterium | reverse complement strand
CTTTTTTCGGGACGCGAAGGGCCGGGCGATCTGCGTGAGCGGATCACGGGCCTCTCGGTCTCGCTCCCCCTGCCGCTGTTTCGCCGCAATGCTGCGGGTATCGGCAGGGCGACCACCGAGCTGACCCAGACCGAGATCGAGTTCCAGGCCGCAAAGCGCGACACGCGCGCGGCCGTGCTCGCCCTCTGGCAGCGACTGGACAGCCTGCGCGTTCGGGTACGGCGGCTGGAGCAACTGGTCCTGCAACACCTGCAGGAAAACCAGCGCCTGTCCGCAGCGGCCTTCAGCGCTGGCGAGATCAGCCTCACGCAGCTCCTGCTGGCCACCCGCCAGGTCCTCGATACCCGTCGCGAGGTGCTGGAAGCCATGACCGACTCAGCCCTGACGCGCGTCGAACTGGAACAGGCGGCGGGCTGGAGCGCGCAGAAATGAGGGGCGACATGAAGCGCATCGCCGGTTCGTTTCCCTCCACCCCATCGAGAAGAATTCACGCAGCGAAGGATCATTCATGAAAAACCCATTTCAGTTGAGCCGGGCCGGACTCCTCGCCCTCGGTTTGTCGGCCCTGCTCCTCGCCGCTTGCGGCCAGAGCGAGCCGCCGCAAGCGGCGGCGGAGAAACCTGCTGCGCGCGCGGGCGAGGACAAGCACGGCGAGTCCGACTCGCTCAAGCTCAGCGCCGAGGAAATCCAGGCCGCCGGGATCAAGATCGACGACCTCGCCGAGCAGGAAGTGAGCGAGCAGCTCACGGTCACCGCCACTATCCGGCCCAACCAGGATCGCATCGCCCACGTGGCACCGCGGGTGCCGGGGCGTGTCGTCAAGGTCGACGCCAATCTGGGCGATCGGGTGAAGGCCGGGCAGCCATTGGCCGTGCTCGACAGCCTGGACGTCGGGGAGGCACATTCGGCCTGGTTGCAGGCGACCACCCAGCACACTATGGCCAAGGCCGACTTCGAGCGCGCCGAAAAGCTGCACACCGACCAGATCATCGCTGCGAAGGATCACTTGCGCGCCCATGCCGAGTACGAAAAGTCGAAGGCGGCCCTGGCGGCGGCCGGAGACCGCCTGCGCATGCTGGGGGTGACTTCCGCGCCTGCCGCCGATGGCAAGGCGGTGTCCACCTTTCCCCTCGTCACGCCGTTTGCGGGCACGATTATCGAGAAGCACGCCATCCTGGGCGAGCTGGCGCAGCCGGACAAGTCGCTGTTCACCGTGGCCGACCTTTCCAGGCTGTGGATCGAGGCCAACCTGTTCGAGAAGGATCTGGGTCGGATCAAGGCGGGCGCGGACGTGGTCGTCACGGTTGCCGCCTATGCCGACGAAGTCTTTCAGGGCAAGCTTACCTACATCGCCGCCGTCGTGGACAAGGAGACGCGCACCGTCCAGGCGCGCGTCGAGGTCGCCAATCCCGACGGGCGGCTCAAGCCCGAGATGTTCGCCACCGTCGCCATCGCCACGAGCGGGACGGGGGGCAAGGACAGCAAGGTCAAGGCTCTGGTTCTGCCGGAGGGCGCCGTGGTGCTGATGCAGGGCCAACCCACGGTGTTCATCGAGGAGCACGGCGGCTTCGAGCCGCGTGTCGTCGAACTGGGCGACAAGCTGCGCGGCAAGGTCCTGATCAAGAACGGACTGAAGGCCGGCGAGCGGGTGGTGACGGCGGGGACGTATGCGCTCAAGGCCCGTGTACTCAAGTCGCAAATCGGCGACTCGCACTGAGGACCGGCCATGCTCAATTCAATTGTCGATCTCTCGCTGCGCTACAAGGTCCTGGTCCTGGTCGGATTCCTGCTCGTCGTGGTGTTCGGTGTGCAAGCCTTCCGCGCCGTGCCGGTGGACGCCTTTCCGGATGTGACGCCGATTCAGGTCAACGTCTACACCGAATCGCCGGGGCTCGCCGCCGAGGATGTGGAGAAGCTGCTCACATTCCCGATGGAAACGGCCATGGCCGGCTTGCCCGGCGTGGAAGAAATCCGTTCCGTATCGCTATTCGGGCTGTCCTTCGTCAGCGTCTATTTCAAGGACGACGTCGACATCTACTTCGCCCGCCGGCTGGTCGGCGAGAAGATGCTCGAAGCCAAGACGCGCATGCCGGAAGGCTATGGCGAGCCGACGCTGGGGCCGAACTCTTCCGGGCTCGGTCAGGTGTTCTGGTACACCGTCGAATCGGCCGACCAGAAGCTCTCGGCCATGGACCTGCGCACCTTGCAGGACTGGAACGTGCGCCTGTTGCTGCGTACCGCGGCGGGCGTCGACGACGTGACCTCCTGGGGCGGCGACGAGAAGCAGTTCCAGGTGCTGATCCAGCCGCACAAACTGATCAAGTACGGGCTGACCTTCAAAGCAGTCATCGAGGCGCTGGCTGCCAACAACCGCCAGGTCGGCGGGCAGTACGTAAACCTCGGCCGCGAGCAGTACCTGGTGCGCGGGCTGGGACTGGTCACCGGCACGCGCGACATCGGCAACGTGGTGATCACGCAACGCGAAGGCTCGCCGATCTACGTCCGCGACGTGGCCGAGGTGAAAGAAGCGCCCGGCCTGCGTTTTGGTGCGGTGACACGGGACGGCAAGGAAGTCGCGCTGGGCATGGCGCTGGCACGCATCAATGAGAATGCCAAGAACGTCGTCGATGCGGTCAAGGCAAAGCTCAAGCTGGCGCAGCAGGCATTGCCCAAGGGCGCCTCCATCATCCCG
>JBIJDP010000570.1:0-2697 GCA_044344065.1 Opitutaceae bacterium | reverse complement strand
CCGGGCGCTTAGCAGGGCGATCTGGACTTCGGACGAGCCGGTATCCTTCTCGTGGGTTTTGTACTCTGCGATGATCGTGGGTTTAACTACGGTGGTGGACATGGTTTAGTTGTTGATTTGCACGACTGTAGGGAACTCTTGCGAGCTCCGTGCCACCCGCCTGAAACCGCCGAAGCGGGCCCAGGCCGGCGTCACCGTTCCAATCCCGCGGAAGCGGGACCAGTCATGGTGGCCACCCGCAACCGGCGGGTTTCCACTGACGCAAGCAGCAAACCTCCGAAACCCAGAGGGTGGGTGCAAGCGAAATTTTTAACCACGGATCACACGGATTTCACGGATATCAGGGCGACGGACCAAGGATGGCCACAAAAGGCTCGGAAGGCACAAAATCATCCCGTACGGGTTTTACGCTTTTTGAGCCTTAGGCGGCCATGGTCAGGGTTTGCATTCCCCATCCGTGCCCTCCGTGTGATCCGTGGTTAAGCAAAACCCCCGGTCTCGCGGTCTCAACCCGTCCGGAGGTTCAGACTTTTGATGTCCTTGCAACCCGGCAGCTCGCGGATCTTGGCGACGATGGCGTCCTTGTGCATGAAGAGTTCGTTGCGGACCACTGCGTGCGAGACAAGGACGGTCAGCCGCCCGCGCTCGATGGTGACCGGATGCGAATAACTGGCATTGGCGACACCGACCAGCTTGGCCCATTGGTGGCGGATGGCGTGCTCGGGGGAATCGCGACCGATGTGATGTTTGGTCAGGATTTCCTCCACCAGTGCACCCAGCGGCTGGGTTGGGCGCTTCACCTGGCGGCGAGGCTCCGCGAATGGCACGTGGCGCAGGTCACCGATGAGTTCCTCGGCCAGCTTGCTGAACTGGTGGGGTTGCTCAGGCATCGGGCAGGCGGCGGTGCTCGGCCTCGTAGAGCCGGCTGTAGCGGACAAAGGCGCCGAAGGCCGTGGCCCAGGCGATATAAAACCCCGGGAATCCGTCGAGGAAGCCGAGTTTCAGCACGTAGGCGCGGAAAAAGCGCCAGCCGGGCCGGATGATCGTGGCGGTCAGCGAGAACCGTCCGCCCCGGGCCTGCTGCTGGCGGACAAAGAGGTCGGCGAACGGATTTATCTTTGAGACATGGCTGGCCAGCGTGGGGAAGGAGTAGTGGTGCAGGTCACCCCCCAGGGTCGCGACGGGGCCGTCGGCCTCCATCTTTTCATGCACGAACTGGTCCCCGCCCCAACGGGCGCGGGTGCGCTGGATGAGCCGCAGGCTCAGGTCCGGGTACCAGTCGCCGTGGGTGATCCACCGGTCGATGAACCAGACTTTCCGGGGGAAACACGCGCCGGCGAAGGCGTCGCGATCGGGACGGGCGAAGAAGGCGGCGAACGCGGCGTGCAGGGCCGGCGACACTTCCTCGTCAGCATCGAGGCACAGGACCCAGGGTTGGTTGGCGCGGTCGAGTGCCCAGTTCTTGGTGTCGCGGAAGCCGCGCCATTCCGTGCGCATCACCGTGGCTCCCAGCCGCCGGGCGACGGTTTCGCTGTCATCGGTGGTGTGGTTGAGCACGACCAGGATCTCCGCCACCCAGCCCTGTACGCTGGCCAGGCAGCGCGGCAGGGTCTGGGCCTCGTTGCGGGCCACGATGACGACGGAGATCGGAAGGGGGTTAGCCACTGATGGACACTAATGGACACTTATCCGGGCCGGGCGAACCCAATTCTTTTGGGTTCAGAAGAGTCTCACGCGGAGGCGCGGAGCCGCGGAGTTTTTACCCCCGGATTGCACGGATTGGTATTCCGAAGCGAATCAATGGCCGCCTTGGGCACAAAATTCAGGAGGTCTGGTTCCGAGCCTTATGTGCCTTTTGTGGCCATGATCAGTCCACCGCTTTCATATCCGTGCCATCCGTGTGATCCGTGGTTATAAATCTCTGCGGCTCTGCGCCTCTGCGTGAATCCGCTGGTTCACCCGCCAAACAGCGAACGCGGGATTTGGTACAGGTACCCGCAGGACCGCCAGGCGCGGACGAAGGACTTTTTGCCGGCAGCGGGACGGGCGATGAGGAAGTTGAGTGCGGCGACGAGGCCGAAACCCAGGGCCTTGAACACATTGCCGACAAAGCGCGACAACAGGTAGCCGAAGGAGGAGCGGCCGTCCTCGCGGTCCACGTTCACGCGGCCGACGACGCGCGAGCACGCGGAGTCGAAGGCGTGGCGCTTCACGTAGCGCAGGGTCGTGCGGGCGGCGGGCATCTGGTGCAGTACCCTGGCAGCCGGCGCGAACCACACCGCGTAACCGGCTTTGCGCAGGCGGCGGATGGGGCCGTTTTCCTCGCCGCCGAACACACGTCCGCCCTTGCGGCCTAGATTGATGTCCCAGCCGCCGGTGGCGCGCAGGGCGTCGCGTCGAAAGGCCAGATTGGCACTCATGGGCACCTGGTGATCGGCGGTGGGGCCCATGCCCGACCGCAGGTTTTGCAGGCCGTGGAACGAGCGCACCCAGTCGGGGCACCCGTCGGGGAAAATGGGTTCTACCTCGCCGGCGACGGCGCCGATGCGCCGGTCGGGATCGTTGGTGAATGGCTGCATCAGCTCCCGGAGCCAGGCAGGTTCCATCAGGATGTCGTCGTCGCCATAGACAATGATTTCTCCCTTGGCTTCGGCGAGGGCGCGATTGCGGGCGTAGTTGGCACCCTGTTGCGTCTCC
>JBIJDP010000568.1:0-2698 GCA_044344065.1 Opitutaceae bacterium | reverse complement strand
GATCGGGAACCCGGACATTTTAACAGCAAAGAACGCACAGAGCGCAAAGATCGGAATTCTGATCCTGTTGGGAACGCTGATCTGCGCTAATCATCGCTGATGGGGTTAGGACTAAGGCTCTGAGCGGACCGAGTTTCGGGTCGGCGCCCGTAACGCTGGTCCGCGAGGATTCGGATCGGGGTCGATGATTAGCGTTAGATTAGCGAAGATTAGCGGTTAAAACGGTTTGGAGTTCCTAGATTATTTTCCTTCCCTGAAATCCGTGGTTAGGGACCGCTCACCGGCGAATATTTCCAGGCTGTAGGAGCGGCTTTACGCCGCGAGGTGGCGCTTTCAATCGCGGCGTAAAGCCGCTCCTGCAATTTGGCCCGAGCGGCGCATCCCGCCGGCTCCTGCATTTTTTCTTTAGTGTCTTTTGGTGGCCGGAACGTCATGGACATGGCACCGGCCATTTTACTGGTCCGGCGCCGTGCCCGCCCCCTTGCCACCCACTGATCCGGAATCATCCCGCTGGTTTGCGGCGCACGTGCAACCGCACGTGCCGATGCTGCGCGCCTGGCTGCAAAGCCGTTTCGGCGCCGCGTGCGAGGTGGATGACATTCTGCAGGATGCGTTTGTGCGGGTCCTGCAGGCGCACCGGGAGCAGGAACTGCAGTCGCCAAAGGCCTTCCTTTTCGCCGTGGCGCGCAACCTCGCGCTCGATCACGTGCGGCGCAGCCGGATTTCCGCCCCCGGCGGCTTAGTGCCTTTGGACACCCTGGACGTCATGGATGAGGCGGACGGCGTGCCCGAAACCGTCGCCCGCAACCAGGAACTCGAATTCTTGACCCAAGCCATCCAATCCCTCCCCGACCGCTGCCGCCAGATCTTCACCCTCCGGAAGATCTACAACCTGTCGCAGGCCGAAATCGCCGCCCGGCTGGGCATCTCCGAGTTCACCGTCTCGGCCCAGCTCACCATCGGCGTCCACAAATGCACCGAGTTCTTCGCTCGGCACCGGCGCGAGGCCCGGGACTGAAGCCCATGCACGACCAACCTTCCCACTCCCAGCCGGATGATCTCCGCCGCATCGACCTTGAGGCGGCGGAGTGGCTCATCAAGCACGACCGCGGCTTCACGCCGACGGAGCAGGACAACTATTTCCAATGGCTCGCCGCCGACCCCCGGCACGGCGAATGGTTCGCCCGGCACCGCGAGACCTGGCGCGAACTCAACACCCTCGCCCAGTGGCGGCCCGAGCACAGCCTGGAGCCGAATCCCGATCTGCTGGCCCCGGCGAAATCCCGCCGGCGCCGCGCCCGCGTGGTCTGGTTCTGGTCCGGGGCGCTGACCGCCGCCGCGGCGGGTCTCGCCTTGACCTTCGCCTTCTGGCAGAGCCCCCGGGTCGTAGAGGTCCTGGCACCTGCCCCGGCAAAGATCGCGGCCCAGTCCTACGAACGGCGCGTGCTGGAGGACGGCTCGGTGATCGAACTCAACCGCGGCGCCCTGGTCACCGTGGATTACACCGCGGAGGTGCGCCGGGTGCGCCTGCTGCGGGGCGAGGCGCTCTTCACCGTGGAGAAAAATCCCGGCCGCCCCTTCATCGTGCATGCGGCCGGCGTGGATGTGCGTGCGGTGGGCACGGCCTTCAATGTCCGGCTCGATGCCGACAACGTCGAAGTGCTCGTGACCCACGGCCGCGTGCAGGTGGAAACCCCCGCCACGGTCGCGGAGAACCTGACCGGCCAGGTGATCTCCCCGGCCATTCCGGTGCTGGAAGCCGGCGAGTCGGTGACGGTGCCGCTCACCGTGGCCGCGCCGATGCCGCAGGTCAGCCGCATGAGCGAGGACGAGATGGCCCGCCGGCTTGCCTGGCAGCCCCGGCTGCTGGAATTCAGGTCCACCCCGCTCGCGGAGGTGGTGGCGGAGTTCAACCGCCATGGCGGTCCGCGGATCGTGATTGCGGACGCCGGGCTGGAGTCGCTCCCGATCGTCATGTCCTTCCGTTCGGACAACGCTGAAGGCTTCGTGCGCCTGCTCGAACTGACGGCCGGCGTGAAGGCCGAGCGCGCGGGTGACACCCTTGTGCTGCGGCGGGCGCCGTGACCGACGCCGCCACAATTCCTGCAATTGGATTTAGTGTGTTGATGCCGCTGCGGCGTCTTGGGTCCGAGTCCCACCAAACATGACCACCCATTACCTGCCCGTGCCGCGACTTCGCTCGCGCGTCTTCCGGTTGTTCGCAACCTGCGCCCTGACCCTCGCCTGCCATTTTTCCGCCCGGGCTGCGGAGGAAACCGCCCGCAGCTTTGACATTCCCGCGGGCGCGGCGGTGGACACGCTCAGGCAGGCGGCGCAGCAGGCCGGCAAGGAGATCATGTTTCCCGCCGAGACCGTGCGCGGCGTGCAGACCGCGGCCGTGAAGGGCGAGTACACGCCCTTGGCGGCCTTCAACCGCATGCTGGCCGGCACCGCCCTGGTGGTCGTGCAGGACCAAAAGACCGGCGCCTTCGCCGTCAGCCGGGTCTCCGACCCAAACGTCTCAAGGGCGGCGCCGGTGACCAAGCGCGACCGCCCGGGAAATAACCCCCAAGCCGCCGCCACGGACGACGCCCCGGTCGTGCTGGAGGAATACGCCGTCACCGGCTCGCGCCTGCGCGTGAACTCCGGCGACCGGCCCGTGCAGCCCGTCCTCACCTTCACCAGCCTCGACATCGAG
>JBIJDP010000569.1:0-2698 GCA_044344065.1 Opitutaceae bacterium | reverse complement strand
CATCAGTTCGAAGCATCAGGACGATGGAGACCATCCGAGGGCCCCTTTGTTCATTTCGCCTCTGGGCCTGTGCAAGCACCGCGACCGGTTCTGCCAGCATGAGGAACGCTCCTATCGTCATCTGCGTGACCTGGGCTACGATGTGGTCATCTTCGGGTTCCTCGACCAATCGGACGAGGATCTGGCCTGCCTCGAATACTATGGCCGTTCCGAGGCGGTACCGGGGCTGATTCCGGCGTCTTTTCGCGACAAGAACCGGGTGGAACTGCGGCGGCGGCTCGACCTCACCGGTGCGCTTGGGCTGTCGGTGTGTTGGAAGGCCTGGACGGGTATGGCTATGCGGCCCAGCGCGACCAGGCGTCCGACCGTCTGGCGGCCAACTGGCTCGAAAGCTGGGAGTTTGGCGGGCGATGCTGGGAAGCTGGGAGGCCAACCATTATGATCCGCGTGCTGGTGCCCTCGAACGGGTGATTGCGTGGCCGGGCTTCGTTCCGCGCCCACAGAAATGACAAACCCAACAGCTGACTTTGCCGCGTCTGCTGTGGGGAATTTGTGAATGCGGGAATTCCGATCTGCCGCGGACCATAGTCCAACATCAGTCATCCAACTGATGGCTTCACTCGGCAGAACTCCGTCCAATGATGAGGAAGTTCGCTGTTCCAGAAACGCCCTCCCCTGTTCGGGATAAGCACCCCGCATCTGTCAGGCGTGCGCCGCCAGGTCGTTGCCAAAAGGAATATTTTTGGCAATGCGGCATTCCGAGCATTTGTTCTTTCCCTGATCTCAGGTCCGGCCGGGCCATCGTTCTTCACGAGGTTCTGGGCGGATAGCGATGCAGCAAGCGCGAGTACGGCAACTATACGTCGTTTCATATTGGAAGCTCCCTGCATACGTATCGTTCCGTTATCGGGCCCCTGTAGTCCCCTAACTCCCAAGGGCCCTTGACTCACCAGGACAAGAAGCAACTTGGGACAAGCTCAGCGCCAATCTAGACGTCGCACTTCCTTTCATGGGAGCTCACGAATGCGCAGCGTGCGGAAGTGGATCGGCGAGCCCTCGGATTCGAGGCAAAGAAAGCCTGTGGCCGGATCGGCGGCGGTACCGCCGGAAACCTCCTCGCCGTTTACCCAAAGCCGAATCTCCCCGTTGATGGCACGGATGTAGTAATGGTTCCACTCCCCGGCACCGCGGGAGAGCTGGCGGCGCGGAAAACTTCTGCTGCCATTTGGCGATAAAGGAGGAAACGGCGTGAGCTTTGTGCGCACAGGGAAGATGTCGCCATTGGTCGTAAACCAATCGGCGGCCTTGGTGGGGTTAAGGCGCCGATATTCGTCGGTATAGCCGTGATCGAGAATTTGCACCTCGATGCCGTCGGGCAGGCCGGGCCGCCCAGCTGCGGTCAGCTGCTTGATGGATGCGGGCGTCGTCCAAACAAACACCCCCGAGTTTCCCGCGGCGCGCAGGTGCTTCCATTCGACGACGAGTTCGAAATTGGTGAATTCCTTGGCAGTGCGCAGCACGCTGATCGGCTGGCCCGTGCAATGCAGGCCGTCCGCACTCCAGTTCCAGGTGTCGGGAGCACTGTTGACGGGACTGAAATCGGCCGGCCCCAAGGCACGCCAGCCCGGGCCATCGGAGTCGATGTAGGCGCGCGGCCTGGCTGTGGTCTCTCCTGAGATGAGTGAAGTGGAAAGGGCGGTCAAAAACACGACCACGAGAGCAATAGGTTTCATCTTTGGAAAATTTCGTGCGTAAGGAAGCGCTGACCAAGTTAGCCATTGAGGGTCCAGCCGGCGCGGTAGGTCTTGCGGATGTATTGCTCGGCCTCGGGACAGTTGACTGCCCGTAGGTTGGCGGCGTCCCACTCGAGTTTCTTGCCCACGCGGTAAGCCACGAGGGCCAGGAGGTTGTTCTCGATCATCGCGCCGGAGTAGTCGAAGTTGCACAAAGTGGGCGCGCCCGTCTTGCAGGCATGAATCCACTCCTTGTGATGCCCGAGCGAAGGGGGAATAATGTCTCCCTTGGTGGGCGCCTGATAGTGTGTCATGTCGCCGTTCGTGGGCATGATGATGCGGAAATCGTAATCGCAAAGCAGGTAGCCTTTCTCGCCGCTGAAGAGGACCCCCTTGAAGAGTTCCTCGCGGTTAAAAACCTTCGAAGGCAGGCCAGGCTTTTTGCCGCCGTCGTACCAATTGACGGTCACGGCGGGACGCCAATCGTTGGCGGGGTGGGTCCACTCGGCCGTCAGCCAGGTTGGGCAGGTGTCGGAGCTGATGGGCGTGCCTTGGGCTTCGCAGGTGGTGGGGAGCCGGAGGTCAAGGGCCCAGTAGGGCATGTCCATCATGTGACTGCCCATGTCACCAATCTGGCCGCTGCCGAAGTCCCAGAAGCGGTTCCAGCCGAGGCAGCCTCCCTTGAGGTATCCGGCGTTGTACGGATGATCGGGCGCGGGCCCGAGCCACAGATCCCAATGGAGGCCCTCCGGCACGGGTTCGGCCGGAAGGTAATTGCCGCCCGCCGGCGTGCGGCTGCACCAGACGTGGACCTTCTTTACGTGGCCGATCGCCCCGCGCCGGATGAGTTCCACCATGCGACGGTAGTTCTCGGAGGCGTGGATCTGCGTGCCCATCTGGGTGGCAAGCTTGCCTTTGTTCTTCAGGTAGGTGTCGCGCACGACGCGGGCCTCGTGCACCGAATT
>JBIJDP010000567.1:0-2703 GCA_044344065.1 Opitutaceae bacterium | reverse complement strand
AACGAAGTGCGGAAGCGATATCCGCCTTGATCGCGGTGCCCATTTCATGCTCACGCGGAGGCGCCGAGGACGCGGAGACCGGGGTCGGAACGCTGGTCCACGCTGGTCCACGCTGATCTTCGCTGATCCAAAATACCCAAGCCATTTAACCGCAAAGAAAACAGGGAGCGCAAAGAAGCGGATTTGAAGTTGGTTTTTTGCGTTCCCTGTTTTCTTTGCGGTTAAATGGGTCTTGGATTGTCATTAATCCGGCTCCGCGCCCACAGCGTCTCCGCGTGAGCACCATGCTGGCACAAAAAAGGCCGCGGGGTTTAGCCGCGGCCTTGAAGTGAAGTCGGGTTACGGAACTCAGATGCCCGCGCTGTTTTCGTCCGGGATGCGCATGTTGTAGAAGCTGCGATAGACGAAGATCAGGGCGATCGCGAAGAAGAACACGCCGATGCCGGTCTTGAGGTTCTGATTCGTCATGGTCACCGCGATCTGGACGGCGAGGAGGCCGAAGAGGGTGGTGAACTTGATGACCGGGTTCATCGCGACGGAGGAGGTGTCCTTGAACGGGTCGCCTACGGTGTCGCCGACGACAGTCGCGGCGTGCAGGTCGGTGCCCTTCTGGCGGAGTTCAACCTCGACGATCTTCTTGGCGTTGTCCCAGGCGCCGCCGGCGTTGGCCATGAAGATGGCCTGGAAGAGGCCGAAGAAGGCGATGCCGATGAGGTAGCCGATGAAGAAGTAGGCGTTGAAGAACGGCAGCGCGAGGGCGAAGCAGAACACGACGATGAAGATGTTCCACATGCCCTTCTGGGCGTAGACCGTGCAGATGCGGACGACTTCCTTCGAGTCCTTCTCGGAGGCGGTCTTGGCGTCGAGCTTCATGTGCTCCTTGATGTAGACGACCGCGCTGTAGGCGCCGGTGACGACGGCCTGGCAGGAGGCGCCGGTGAACCAGTAGATGACCGCACCGCCCATGATGAGGCCGAGGATGATCTCGGGCTGCACGATGGAGAGGGCGCTGACGACCTCCTTGAACGGACCGGCGACGCCCGAGGCGACCTGGGCGTCATAGAGATCCTTCAGGAGCATGATGATGCCGAACACCATGGTGGTGGCGCCGACGACCGCGGTGCCGATGAGCACGGGCTTGGCCGTGGCCTTGAAGGTGTTGCCGGCGCCGTCGCCCTTTTCGAGCTGGTACTTGGCGTTCTCAAAGTCGGGCTTGAAGCCGAAGTCCTTCTCGATCTCGGCGGCGATGCCGGGCTTGCCCTCGATCTGCGAGAGCTCGTAGACGGACTGGGCGTTGTCGGTGACGGGGCCGTAGCTGTCGACCGCGATGGTGACCGGACCCATGCCGAGGAAGCCGAAGGCCACGAGACCGAACGCGAAGATCGGCGCGGCGAACAGGAACTTTGCGGGCATGAGCGCGAGCAGGGCCGCATTTTGCGAGAAGTAGTAGGAAATGGCCATCAGCAGCATGATGATGAGGCCCATCCAGAACGCGGAGAAGTTGCCGGCGACCAGGCCCGACAGGATGTTGAGGGAGGCGCCACCGTGTTTGGAGCAGTTGGTGACTTCCTTCACGTGGCGGGAGTTCGTGCTGACGAAGATCTTGGTGAACTCCGGGATCAGCGCGCCGGCGACGGTGCCGCAGCTGATGATGACGGAGAGGACCCACCACAGCGCCGGGGCGACGCCCGGCTGATGCGCGAGCAGGAAGTAAGAGGCGACGAAGGTGATGCCGATGGAGACCGCCGAGGTGATCCAGACGAGGTGCGTGAGCGGGGCCTCGAAATCAAAGTCCTTCAGGCTGCCGTACTTGGCCTTCGAGATGATCTCGTTGAGGAAGTACGAGACGAGCGAGGTGACGATCATCAGCGCGCGCATGACGAAGAGCCAGACAATGAGCATGGCGCAGAGCTCCTGGCTCTCGGTGAGCGCCAGGGCGAGGAAGGCGATGAGCGCGACGCCGGTCACGCCGTAGGTCTCGAAACCGTCGGCGGTCGGCCCGACGGAGTCGCCGGCGTTGTCACCGGTGCAGTCGGCGATGACGCCGGGGTTCTTGGGGTCGTCCTCGGGCAGCTTGAAGACGATCTTCATGAGGTCCGAGCCGATGTCGGCGATCTTGGTGAAGATGCCGCCGCAGATGCGGAGGACGGAGGCGCCGAGAGACTCGCCGATGGCGAAGCCGATGAAGCAGGGGCCGACGAGTTCCCGCGGGAGGAACACCAAAATGCAGATCATGAAGAACAGCTCGACGCAGACCAGCAGCAGGCCGACGCTCATGCCGGAGCGCAGGGGGATGAAGAGCGTGTTGAGCGGGTTGCCCTTGAGGGCGGAGAAGGCGGTGCGGGAGTTGGCGACGGTGTTGATGCGGATGCCGAACCAGGCGACGCCGTAGGAACCGAGGATGCCGAGGATGGAGGCGAGCAGGATGATGATGACGTGGAAGGCATCCTTGTGCTCAAGCACACCGAAATAGTAGACCATGCACGCGCCGATCAGCAGCCAGAGGATGGCGAGGAACTTGCCCTGCGTGAAGAGGTAGGTCTTGCAGGTCTCCCAGATCATGTGGGAAACGCTGGCCATGGAGGAATGCACCTGGAGGGCCTTCGTCTGCGTGTATTGCACGAGACCGAAGGCGGCGCCGATGGCGCACATCACGATGCCGAGATACATCAGCATTTCACCGCTGATGCCGCCGAGACCCTC
>JBIJDP010000566.1:0-2708 GCA_044344065.1 Opitutaceae bacterium | reverse complement strand
CGAGCCCAAGGGTGACCAGGACGTTGGCCGTGGCGGTGTTGAGATTGGTGCGCTGGAACGAATGCAGTGAGAACTCCTGCATGAACGTGCGCAGCACCGCGGTGGGGGTGCCGGATTCGTCGAAGAATATATGCCGGTCCATCTCCACGGCGGCGAGTTCGCCCCAGGAGTGCAGGGTGCGGCGGGCGGGCCGGTAGGACGGTTCGTTGGCCTTGTAGTCGGGGGCATCGAGATCGGACGCCTCCTCGCGGCCGCCCTCGCGCATCCAGGCCAGCAGGGAATTCGCCATGCGCTCCGCATCGGCGGCCGCCACCCCGGACGCTTCCATGGCGGTTTGCAGTGTGACCGCATCGGCCTTGGGCAGCGAAATTTTCCCGGACTCATCCTCGAACACGATCGTCACCTCGCGTCCGCCGGCGGGGGCGTAGCCGGCGTCGGTCAGCGCCTCCGCCCAATATTCGTCCGGACTGAACAGCGCGCCTTCGGCGGCACGCTGCGCGGCGAGCACGGCCAGCATCGATTCCAGGGCCGAGTAGCCTTCGGCGCGCAACTGCCGGCGCTCGGCCGCCCGGGCATCCGCGAGCAGTTCGGTCCCGGTGCGGCGGATGAAAGCCGCCAGCAGAAACGACGCGAGGAGCAGCGTGACCAATACCAGCACGATGACGGCGCCGCGCTGGCGCCGGGGCGCCCGGACAGGGAATGTCGGCCGGGGCATCATGGTCAGAAATGCGGCAACGGTCCCAGGGCCGCCGGCAGGGTGATCGTCGTCTCGGCTTGCATCTTGCCATGGACAAAACTGAGCCGGAGACGGTTGGGCATGCGCCAGCGTCCGCCATTGTCGCGCTGCAGGGTGGGATGACTGCGCCAGAGACCGACTGCAGGTTCGAGATAATCGTAGGTGAGGGTTTCGACAAACGGCGTCATCACCCAGGGCCGCGGGGTGGCGTCGTCGAATTTCTCCTCCAGCCGCGATTGCCAGTAAAGCACCAGTCCCTGCCGGGGTTGGGCGACCAAGGAGCACACCACGTCAGGCAGGGGCATGCCCGGCCAGGGCAGGCGCGGACTGCCCGCGGGCAGTTCGAAGCTGAGCGGGTTTTCGCGCTGGCCGTTGTCGAGTCGGATCTCCCGGGTGAAGAGCACGGGGTCGGCCGCCTGCGGCGGGAGCGAGGCGGTGCGGATGAGTTCCTCCACCTCGCGGGTCACCGCCCGCACATGCTGTTCAAACAGCCGGCGCTCACTGCCCTGCCCCCAGATCTCGGCCATCGAGAACACGAAGAAATTCAACGCCAGCAGCAGCGCGCCCAGCAGGGCCGAGGCCAGCAGGGTCTCGAGCAGGGTGAAGCCGCGTTGGGATTTGCGCGGGTTCATCGGCGGAGGGCGTTTTCACGCAGTTTGTCCCACTCCACCCGGAGCTTTTCCCGTTCGCCCGCATCGGACCAGGTGGGGCGCAGGAGCATGAGTGTCTGTTCAAATTCCTCCTGATCCTTGTTGCCCGTGCCGGTGATGCGTCCGCGCACGAGCACCTTGAACAAATCCGGCACCGGGGCCTCCTCAACCACCGCCTCCCAGTCCATCTGACGGCTGTCCGGCAGGGCCAGGTGCCCGCCCTCCTCCACCTTGGTGCGCTCGGTTTCGTTGAGGATCACATCGCGCAGATAATCCATGCCGCTTCCCGCCGCCGCGCGCCGGGCGACCGCCTCATGCGCACCCAGGGTGTTCACGTAGGCCGCGCCGAGCACGACCGCCGCCATGGCGAGAATGGCGATGCCGACGAGCACCTCGAGGAGGGTGAAGCCGCAGCGTTTGCGGTCACTTGCGACCGCAGGGCCGGACCTTGGGCGTGGATGCAAAAATGGTTTCGGTAGGCCAGCGAGCTTGCTCGCGCCCAACCCGCGCCCGCCAGCGGGCTGCCTACCGCGTTCGCTGCGGACCTGATTGAGATTTTGCATGCACTCCCTGGGTCCAGCCTCTCCAGCCACAGCGCCATTCGAGGCCGGACCAAGGTCCGGCCCTACAGTCGGGCTGCAACTCTGCGGCGTGATAGTGAATGGAGCTGCTAGCGCCATGGTTCACCGTTTCGGCGGCACGGGACTCAGTGCACAGGTCCAGGGATCAATCTGCAGCAGGCGCGGTGCCTCCTTGCCCTCCTGCAATCGGATACGGAAGGGATCGCAGGTGCCGTCCGGAAAGAAACGGATGCGATGGAGTTCGCCGGTTTCAACCAATTGTCCGCCGAGGAGCACGGTCGAACCGGTTTCCGGCGGCAGCAGGTCCAGCTTCAGGCCGGCCGGCAGAACCTCGGTGGGCACGGAGGTCGCCTCGGTCAGGAAACGGCGGGCTTCGACATCAAACCTCAACACCACCGTCCGGCTGGTCTCGAGGGCGGCGCCGCGGGCGGCGAGGATCGTCTCGCTCACGATCTGCTCCGGCCCGCGCGCATCAATCTCGCGGAGAATGGAATTCACCCCGGGAATGAAAAGGGTCGCAAACAGGGCCATGATGGCCAGGACCAGCAGGACTTCGACGAGGGTGAAACCGGGCGGGCGGGATTTGGCCGCATGGCAAGGGAGTGTCTGCACGATCCTATTAAAACCCATGCCGGCCGCGGCAGGCAGCCCGCTTGCGGGCGCAGAATGAGCGCGAGCAAGCTCGCTGCCGACCGAAGAGCGCTCATGCAAATTCGCCCCAGGCGGGGTTCGGGCACCCCG
>JBIJDP010000031.1:0-9901 GCA_044344065.1 Opitutaceae bacterium | reverse complement strand
GGGGCTTTCCAATCATTACGCCATGGCCGTGGTCACGGCCTGCAGCGTGATGCTGCCCCGCGTGGTGATCGCCGTCGGGGTGCTGAACCCCACCCTCGCCGTGGAACTGATCGCCCCCTTCCTGCTGATGACCCTGCCCGCAGCCATCTATGGCCTGTGGCTGCGTTTCGCCCGCCGGCCCGCCGCCGGGGTCATCGAGGCGCCCCTGGCGCTGACCAATCCCCTGAGTCTCGCCACCGCCATCAAGTTCGCGCTGCTGTACGCGGTCATCGGCGTGCTGGTCAAGGCCGCCACCCAGCTTGACCTCCTGCAACAAGGCCTGCTCCCGCTGAGCTTTGTCTCGGGCCTGACCGACATGGACGCGATCTCGCTCTCCATGGCCGGCAGCCAATTGTCCGGCCAGGTGCCGCTGCTGCTCGCAACCAAGGCCGTCATCGTCGGCGCCATCGCCAACTCCATCCTCAAGGCCGGTTTTGCCATCAGCCTCGGCTCCCCCGCCCTGCGCCGCGAGGTCACGCTCGTGCTGGGCGCCACGGCCGCCTGCGGCCTCGCCTCCCTGTGGCTGGTGTGAGGTCCCCGTGTCCGCCCGGGCTCACTTGAGGGTGAAATTGATCGGGATGCGGGCCTTGGTGACGACCTTCTTGCCGGCCTTCAGCGGGCTGTCGTACCGCCACGTCGCCACGGCCTGCGCCGCCGCATAGCCGAACTCCGGCGCCGTGGCGGAGATGATGCGCGGCAGCTGCGCATCGCCATTCCGGTCGATGAAAAACTCGATCTCCGCCGAACCCGTCTGCCCCATTTTCCGCAGGATCGACGGGAAAACCGGGGGCCGGCGCGACCGGGCCTTGGGCTGCGCGTCGAGATCCTTCATGTCATGGATATCGCCAGGCGTGCGATTCAGGATCTTGAGGATGCGCCTGGCCTCTTCCCCGACCGGGGCATTGCCGCGATCCGAAGGACTGAACTTCAGGATCATGCCCAGCATCGCATAGCAGGGCGAGCCGTCATCCTTCCGCGCCGGCACGAATTTCCAGGTATCAATCATGGCCAGGGCCGCCAACCCCATTTCCGGCGTCGTTGCCTCCTGCGCCTCGGCCTTGAGGACGGTGCCATCGAGCCCGACGATGTAGCCCAGGGTCACCTGGCCCTTGGTGCCGGCCTGCAGCAAGTCCAGCGGGTAAACGGCCATGGTCGTGTTGACCGGCACCGGCGCGACATCCCACTGGAATTCAGCCGGGAGCTTCTTGTAATCCTTCCCCTTGGTGACCTTCCAAAGATCCCGGGGTTCTAGTTCGTCGATTCTGAAAGTCACTTTTTGCCTGACCTTGCTGAATTTGACCGGCCGGCCGGCCTTTAGCGCCGGCGTGAACTTCCATTTCTCAATCGCACTGATTGCCGCCCGTTCAAACCAGGGGTTGTTGGACTGAATCGCATACGGGTCCTGCACATTGCCGTCCTGGTCGACGGTGAATTCAACGATCACCTCCCCGCTCAGGCCCAGCATTCTCATTTCCAAGGGATACTCGGGCGGCACTTGCTTGTGGAATTTGGGCGGTTGATCCACCGCAGCCGGAGCCGGGGCCGGATGGTCCGAATCTTTCCCCGCCGCCACCGCGCTCTCCGTCGTGGCCAGTATCAATATGGCAGTGGAAAGCACTCCCCGTCCGAATTTCCGGATCATCGCCAAACCCTGCCGTGCAGCAGCAAACCGCTCAAGTTCTTAAGTCAACGCAGCCCTTCACGGCTCACGCGGCGCAGGCCAATTCAATTACCCCCAAAAAAGTGCCAGTTCATCCGGTCGCGTAATCTGCACGATCGTCGGCTCGGGCTTTGACCAGTCGATCACGCCGATCAGCAGGCGGTAGTACCTCAGTCCAAAGTACGCCACGAGCCAGCGGTCGCCCTGCCGGCGGATGACCTCCATCGCGGTGACGTCTTCGCGGATTTTGGTCGGGGTCACATCCGGCCAGCGGAAGGGATTGTCTGCATCCACGCAGCTCCACGCGTGGTGGCCGCCGAAGAACAGGCGCCAGCGGCCGTCGTCTAGGCGCTGCACATTGCTGGATTCGCACTGGTTCCAGGCGTTGAAACCGTAGGCGACGCCCTCGTCGCGCCAGTTGAGGAGATCGGTGGACGACGCCCGGGCGACGCAGCCGTTGCCGTCCTTTTTCACGGCCGTGTAGTACATCTGGAAACGGCCGTCATGCGCGATCACGTGGGCATCGCGGCAGGCCGCGCCGCCGGCAGTCGGACAAAAGGCCCAGCCATATTCCTCGGGCCGGATCACCGGCCGGTCGCCGGCGCGCTCCCAGTGAAACAGATCGGTGGAGGTCGCCACGCCGATGCGCTGTGTGTTGTCGGTCGCCACGCCCGTGTAGAACATCCAATGCCGGCCGCCGTGCGAAATCACAAAGGGGGCAAAGACATGCCCGTGATCCCAGCCGCGGGTATTGATGAAGAAGCAGGCTTCATGCGTCTCCCACGTGATGAAATCCCTCGTGGTGGCGTGCCCGAAGAAAACCTCGTTGCCCGGCAGGCAGCAGCTCACGCCCGGCGTGCCGGCGATGTGGTACAGATGCCAGGTGCCGTCCACTTCATGCAGGCAGAAATCCTTCAGGTAAAAGCCGAGCGGCGCATAGCCGGCCTTGAGCCAGTCCTCCTGGTGCTTCCGCTGCCGCGCGATGGCGTCGCGGTAGCACTTGTAGTCCATGTTCTCGAAGCTCATGGGACGTAATATTTAACCACGGATTTCACGGATGACACGGATACAAACCATGGGAATGGCCACAAAAGGCTCATAAGGCACAAAATTCATCTCTGTTTTCCCTGAGCTTTTTGAGCCTTTTGTGGCCATTTCATGCATTGGATTGATATCCGTGAAATCCGTGTGATCCGTGGTCAAAAAAAGCGTTCACCGCTGCCAGCGTTCGTTGAGGTTTGGGAATTTCGGGAAGGCCGCGTGCGGTTCGCTTTGGTACCAGAAGGCCGTCGAGGCGACATCGTCGCTCAGGGGCTGATAGATGTGCCCGGGCCACCAGCCGAGGGTCTGCACGGTGACGCGCAGGTCCTTTTCAAAGCCGATGCTATCGAGCACATGCCAGCGGTAGAGGCCGAAGTAGCGCGGCCCGTCGGCGCTGCGGGTGTGGGCCAGCGGCATGCCGACAAAGGGGGTGTTGAACGCCTCCTCCACGGGATCCTTCTTCGGGTCCTTGAAGAACCCCCAGGCGCCGCTGAAATAGTCCTCCGTGCCGTTGTCGCAAATGGTCGGGAACTCACCGTCGCCATCAAGATAGAACTTCACCTCGCCCTCGCCCCACCAGCCGCGCGAGAGCGCCGTCCAGGCGAGGTAGGTGCCGACGTAAAGTCCGCGGCCTTTCACGCCATCGAGGATGGTGTGCTCGGGATGCTCGCGCCGCGTCAGGCTGCGCCGCCACTGCGCGTGGAAATACGCCGCCTCGGCGGGCACCTCGTGCAGCTTGTACATGACCTTGTAGGCGATGATGCGGACGTCGGTCTTGTTGTCGTTGGACAGCGTGATCCGCGCGTGCTGCCGGAACGGCATCTGCCAGTAGCAGCTGCAGCCGCGGTGCGGCGCGACGACCACGGGCAGCGACGTGACGGTGTGCGGCTGGGTGTCGAAACCCATCGCGAAGAAATCGCCCAGCGGCACCTCGACGGACGGCGCCGTTTCGTGGTCCCAGTACATGCGCAGGACCAGCGTGCGGAACTCGTCCGCGCTGGCGGTGATCCACATCTGGTTGATGCAGCCGGGGCCCTTGATGTCGGCGAGGGTCGTGGTTTCGCCGGCCTTGAGGCTGATGAAGGGCCGCACCTTCCACCCGCGGCCGAGATGCTGGGCCGGGCCGCTGTGCGGCACCATCGGGTCATCGGGCTTCGGCTCCCACTTCGCGCCCCCGCCCTTCTCCCCGGTGGGGTTCTCGGCGTTGATCATGCGCGTCACCGCGCCGGTCTGGAAGGGCAGCTGCCCGAGGAGATTCTGCATGGGATTTGGGGTCATGGGAATTCAGTCTGAAAATACGATCTGGGTGCGCACCATCCTGGCGGCGGCTTCCGTAAGATCAATGAGCGCGGGCATAGGTGCAAGGGTGCGTCCGGTGGCGGCGCATTGGTAGCGGGCTGCACCGAGTGGCGTGAAGACGTTGCCCGCCGGGAGCACGACCGTCTCCGCGCCGGCGTGCCCGAGGAGCAACGGCCCATGGCTGAAGCGATGATGCCCCGGCTGCCGGCCGGGGTTTTGCAACGGCGCCGCCACCAGCTCGATGGGGAACTGCGCGGCCACCACGTCGCCCGCCTGCAGGTTCAGCGTGATGCAGGCAAAGCGTCCCTCGGTTCGCGCTGCGACCGGCGTCTTGTTGTGCCTGGCCCGAAACTGCCTCACGGGACTCCCGGGCGGGATGTAAAAGCGCAGGGTCTTGGGCCCGGTCAGGGTGGATGCGGCAATCTCGAGCTGCACGCGGCCTTCGAGCGGGTATTCGCTCTTCTGCGCAATTTCGACGCGCCCGTCCGGAAAATCCAACCGCACCGTGCCGCCGAAGTAGAAGGGCAGCGTCAACGAGTCCGCATCGGTGAACCAGCCGAACTGCGCCGCCCGGGCAAGACCCTCCGCGCCGCGCATGGAGCAGCACCATGGCGCCTCGAAAAACTCGTGCGGCACGGCGAAGAGCAGTCCGCGCGCGCCGGTGCACAGGTCGCAACCGTAGCCGCCGTTGGGCCGCTGCGCGTGGCCGAGGGCGTTGAAAAAGATCCGGTGCGCCTCGTCGAGGTAGTCGGCCTCGCCCGTGGCCGACCAGAGCTGCACGGCCAGCAGGAAGGCATCCACGATGGCGCAGGGTTCGGTCCAGTCAGGCCGGCCGAACCAGTTGTAGTTGGCATGACTCTCGGTCTCGGCGAGTTCGCGGTAAAGCCGGTGGCGCGTGCGCACGAGTTCGAGGTATTCCGGCCGGGGATCCACGTCACGCCACCAGCGGAGGATGCCGCGGAGCGTGCTCAGCGTGGAATGGGTCTGGGCGCTGTGCGCCACGGGATCGAACCGCGCATAGCGGGCGATCATGGTCTCGATCAGCTCGCGCAGACCCGGCACCGGCTCCACGGCATAAGCCTGGGTCAGGCCGTCCAGGGTGAAGAAGCCCACGCCGATGTCGGTGGACAAGCCCCGCCAAGCGCCGGTGGCGCGCCGCACGGTCAGGCCCACGAGCTGGTTGTCGCGCAGTTCCTGCGCCGGCTGCTCGGGATACTCCGCCCACAGGGGCAGGGTTGGCAGCATGAGATTCGTGATGATGGTGCGGACCAGGCCCCGGACCCGCTCGTCGGGCCGCCAGCGGTGGTATTCGCAGAGGCCGCGCAGGAGGGCGTTGTGTCCGCCGATCTGGTTCTCATCCGCGGTGCCGGGCGGGTGGATCTCGCCGATGTAGCCGCGCGCGTTGAACGCCTCCGGCAGGCGCGTCACGATCTCCGCGAGCTGCGGCGCTTCGCGTCCCAGCAGGCGGGCGTGCTCGGTGAGCGCGAGCAGGCAGCGCCCCACCCAGTCGCCCGGTGCCTCCTTCGCCGTGAAGGCGGTCAGCATCGCGTCGAATTGAAACTCGGCGTCGTGGAGCCGGCGGAAATTCAGCTCGGCGCGGCGCAGCAGCTCGCCGGCCGGCCGGACCTCATCAAGGGGAACGGGGTTGAACACGCCCAGTGCACTAGCGGATGCACCGGTGACGCCAAGCCGAAGCTGCGTGAACATTCGGCGGGAGCGGGGTAACACCGCAGCATAAGGATATGGCTGCAGCGGCAGGTCGGAGACCTGCCCTACTTATCCCTTCGCGGTCGGACACGTTGCCAACCGCGCCCAACCGAGGGTTGCAGCCGGCACGATTCGCGCGATGTTTTTGCCATGGCCGCACCTGCCACCACCCACTCCCACCCGGTCGCCACGGCCGACTGGGGCCGCACGGCGTACGCGGAGGCCCAGCGCCGCCAGGAGGGGATGGTGGCGCAACGCATTGCCGGCGGGATCGGGGACACGCTCGTATTCACCGAGCACGAGCCGGTGTTCACCCTGGGCCTGCGGAGCGGTGCGGAAACCCATCTGGTGTGGAATGCCGAAAGGCTCGCCCAGGAGGGAGTCGCGGTGGCCCGAACCAACCGAGGCGGCGACATCACCTATCACGGTCCGGGCCAGATTGTCGGGTATCCCATCGTCTCACTCGCCGCGCGCAAGGACCTGCACGCCTACCTGCGTTTCCTCGAACAGGTGCTCATCAACAGCGTCGGCGCACTCGGCCTCGCCGCCAGCCGGCGCGAAGGCCTCACTGGCATCTGGCTCGGCCGGCGCAAGGTCGCCGCCATCGGCGTCGCCGTGAAACGCTGGGTCGCCTACCACGGCTTCGCGCTCAACGTGAACGCGAACCTCGCGCATTTCCAAGGTATCGTGCCCTGCGGCATCAGCGCCAGCGACGGCACCGTGACTTCATTGCAGGCGGAACTGGGACGTGCCCTTGACCTTGCCGAGGTGAAAACCGTGCTCGCCCGGGAATTCAACACGCTCTGGCCGCAATTCCTCGACGAACGACCCCGCCGAGCCGCGAACCAGTTAAGCTGATCAAGCACCAAAACCCTCAGGCCTCAGGTCTCAGGTTTCAGTTTTCTCCCGCTCTCAGCGCTCCGGAAACAGCCAGAAGGCCGTGCCGTCGCTTTTCCAGCCGCTGCCCTCGGCCCATGACTGGAGTTCGGGCGTGGACACCCAAATCTCACGGTCGGCCTTGCGGTAACGCCGAACGAGAATCGCGCCGGGCAGCTCAACCGCCGAAGCATACCCCATGGCGCCTTCGGTGACATAACCGGCCTTCAGATTGGCGGCCACTTCCTCGGGCGCCAGGACCAGACGGCGGGACACCACCGGTGCAGTGGACAGCATTCGCGTAACCAGGACCTTTTTCGCGCCACCATTGGTGGTCAGGTTGCCCGTCGCACTGACCTGCCAGCCGAATTTGGTGAGGGACCTCATTTCTTTCGAGTCCGTGGACAGGATTGTCTCCGAGGCGTCCGAGTTCTGCCGCAACAACACCCAGGCGCGCACATCAGACGCGTTAACGGCGAGTGGCAATGCCACCAGCATGAGGACAGACCGCCACCAGCGAGAGTGATTTGAGCAGGTATTCATGAGGTTAATCCGGAATAGTTAGGAGGGCGCGGCGCGGCTTGAACAGGCAATAATATGTCCGGCTCCGGGATTGTCGGTTCCACGATCAGCGCTTTGCCGGCGGAACCTATTGACCGGCCGGCAACAACGAGCCCGGAAATCCCACACCGCCGCGGGAGCAGGCGAATACGCAGAACGGCTGATGCTTTTCTTTTTGCGCTTTGTGCGTCTTTTTGCGGCCATCACCACTTCATGACCGCATTGCGCAAACCTTCCTGGCTCCGAGCCAAGCTGCCTTCCGGCCCCGGCTACGCCGCCGTGCGCTCGCTGGTGGACGGTCACAAGCTCCACACCGTCTGCCAGAGCGCCCAGTGCCCCAACCTCGGCGAATGCTGGTCCCGCGGCACCGCCACGGTCATGATCCTCGGCAATATCTGCACGCGCTCCTGCAACTTCTGCGCGATCCAGACCGGCCGCCCCACCGAACTCGACCTCGGCGAACCCGCCCGCGTGGCCGAGGCGGTCGCCACCATGGGCCTCAAGCATTGCGTGATCACCTCCGTCGCCCGCGACGAACTCGCCGACGGCGGCGCGAGCGTCTGGGCCGCCACGATCCGCGCCATCCGCCACCGCAGCCCGCAGACCGCCATCGAGGTGCTCACCCCCGACTGGAAGGGCCGTCTGCACGACCTCGACACCGTGCTCGACGCCAAGCCGGACATCTTCAACCACAACCTGGAAACCGTGGAACGCCTGCAACGGCCCGTGCGCGTGCAGGCCCGCTACGACCGCAGCCGTTCCGTCCTCCGCCATGCCAAGGGCCGCGGCTTCACCACCAAGACCGGCATCATGCTGGGTCTCGGGGAAAAACCGGAGGAGATCGAGCAGACCCTGCGCGACGTGGCCTGGGACAAGACCGACATTCTCACCATCGGCCAGTATCTGCAGCCCACCCCGCAGCACTTGCCGGTCGAGCGTTTCGCGCATCCGGACGAGTTCGCGCACTGGAAACAGTTTGGCCTGGGCCTGGGTATCGGCGTCGTCGAGAGCGGTGCCATGGTCCGCTCCAGCTACCACGCCGACGAGCAATCGCAGAAATACACCGGCGCGGAGCATCTGAACACGGCCAACGCGCTGGCGGAAACCTGAGGAACGAAGCAGCCGGCACTGAACTGCCTAGATGCCGGCGAAACCGCAAAAGTGTTTCCGGTAGGCCGCCAGCTTGCTGGCGCGCTCAAAGCGGGAGCAAGCTCCCTGCCTGCTCGTCGACAATATCGTTACGGCTGAGGCAGCCCTCTCGCTTACCTCCCGCTGCAGCCTCCTGTTCAAACCGCCTCCGCATCTTTTTGAGACCTTTGCGGCAGATCCCTACCAGCTTTTACGCCTCCAGCACCGGCACGTCGTAGCGCACGATTTCCCGGTCGGCCGTCACGAGGATCATGCCCTCGACCAGGGCCTGGGCGATCAGCAAACGGTCAAAGGGATCGCCGTGCAGCGCCGGCAGCAGCGCGGCCCGGCTGGTATGCGCGATTCCCACGGGCAGCGCCTCAAAGCCGTGCGCGAGAAACTGCGCGACGTAATCCTCGGGCATGCGCAGCTTGCCGCGGGCGATCTTCAAGCCGAGTTCCCACGTCGAAGCCGCACTTAGGAACACTTCGTTTTCCGGGGCGGTGATCATTTCGCGCGTTTTCGCCCGAAGACGGCCGGGAAAGGCCGACCACCAGACCACGACATGCGAATCGAGCAGGAGACGCATGACTCAGCCCTTGGCCGGCGGTTCGTCCACGGCACCATGAAACATCGGACCATCAGTCGAGGCCCCGAGCGGGTCATCCTTCGCATCCCAGCAATCATCCGCTTCGGTGACCTGGCCAGCCATCAGGCCGGCAATCCGCGGAGCCCGCGACGCCGCATAAGGCACGAGCCTGACCAAGGGTTTACCCGCCTTCGCCAGCACAATCTCCTCGCCCCCATTCACGACGGATTCGACCAAACGCGAGAGGTGCGTCTTGGCTGCTTGGATATTGACGGTCTTCACAACCAACAAACCAGACCAAGTCTGGTCAGGTTGCAAGTCTCTACTCCAATTATGTTAACAAACTATGCCCGCCCGCAGCAGCATCCCCTACCCGCCCGGCACCAGGCGAGTACCGCGGCAAGCGAGAAGCCCAGTGCGTTGAGCGTGCCATGCAGGGCCAGCATCCACGGCAGATCGAGCCAAGGCAGCGGGGGCAAGGCCAGTCGCGACGCATGCAGCCCGGCGAGCAGCATGCCGCCCGCCAGTGAAACGCCGGCCACCAGCCAAAGTCCGCGGGCGAGCAGGTGAACCTTTTTCTCCTCGATCACGAGCATGAGGTGCTGCCAGGCGACCCCGCAACCGCCGGCCACGAGCAGCCAGGTCGCAAGGGATTGAAACACTTCCGTCCCCCCTAACTTCGTCACCAAGGCGGTGATCGACACCAGCGGCACCCCGAGAATGACCAGCCAGGTGGAAATGGCGCTGATGGGACACTCCGGTCGCCGGCTCTGGGCCAGCCCAGCTACCACCGGCAGCACGAAACCAAAATAATGAAAATGCACCGACTGATGGGCGAGGGTCGCCGTGGTCAGACCCAACGGAGCCCATCCGGCCCGTTCCGCCAGCAGGCACAGGCCGCCAACCGAGGCATAGAGCAAACCGACATCCCGGCACAACGGACCCAGCGGGGCGAATCCATGGCGGCGGATGCGGATGATCCCATCAACCGCCATCACGCC
>JBIJDP010000565.1:0-2713 GCA_044344065.1 Opitutaceae bacterium | reverse complement strand
GGGAGAATGGGAGCGGCGGCTGGCATTCTCCCGCACGGTGGGGGGCGCTCTACCGCTTGTAAAGCGGCCGCGCGGTGTACTTCGTATGCAGTAGCTCGTGCGATTTTCCGCTGAGCGGCTTGCCCAGGAATTCGTCGTAAACGCGGATGACCTCCGGGTTCTCGTGCGAATGGCGGACCGTGCAATCACGATCGTCCTGATACAAGCCCGCGATGCGTTTCAGGCGGCGTTCGTTGTCGACACCATACGGCTGACCGCCGCCGCCGATGCAGCCGCCGGGACACGCCATCACCTCGATGAAGTGATAGGGCGTCTCCGCGCCGGTCCGCCGGGCAGTGCGCACCTTCTCGAGGACAGCCTCGACGTTGGCCAGGCCGTGCGCGACGGCGACGCGCACCTGCGTGCCGCCGACGTTGAGGGTGCCTTCCTTGACGCCCTGCAATCCGCGCACGGCTTCGACCTCGACCTTGTCGAGTTTCTTGCCCGTGGCGTAGAAGTAGGCGGTGCGGACGGCAGCCTCCATGACGCCACCGGTGGCACCAAAGATCGTGCCAGCGCCCGTGTAGTCGCCGAGGACCGAGTCGGGTTCGCCGTCGGGCAGGTTGAGGAAGTCCACGCCGGACTGCTTGATCATGCGGGCGAGTTCGCGCGTGGTGAGCGCGACGTCGATGTCCTTGTAACCCGAGGCGTACATTTCCTCGGTGCGCGACAGTTCGTATTTCTTCGCGGTGCAGGGCATGATCGAGACGACGTACATCTTCGCCGGATCGATGCCGAGCTTCTGCGCGTAGTAAGTCTTGGCCAGCACGCCGAGCATCTGCTGGGGCGACTTGGCGGTGGAGAAGTTATCGATGAAGTCGTAGTGTCGCTTCTCCATGTGGTCGGTCCAGGACGGACAACAGGAAGTGATGAGCGGCAGCGCGCCGCGCTTGTGCACGAAGCGCTCGATGAACTCGCTCGCCTCCTCGACGATGGTGAGATCGGCGGAGAAGTTGGTGTCGAACACCGCCTTGAAACCCAGGCGCCGGAGCGCGGCGTAGAGTTTCTTGGTGAGGTTGGTGCCGGGCGGCAGCCCGAAGGCCTCACCGACCGTCACGCGCACCGAGGGGGCAATCTGGACGACGCAGATCCGCTCGGAATCGTGCAACGCCTGCCAGACCTGCGGAGTCTCGTCATTTTCGACGATGGCGCCGGTCGGACAGTGGGCGGAACACTGACCGCACTTCACGCAGGGCGATTCGGCCAGCGTGATGTCGCCGGCGGGCGCCATGCGCGTGTTGATGCCGCGATCGAGGAAGGACAGGGCCCAGACGTTCTGCATGTCCTGGCAAACCTGGATGCAGCGACCGCACTTGATGCACTTCTCGAACTCGAGGATGATCGAGCCGGTGGAGCAATCGGGCGGGACATCCTTCACGTAACGCTTGATCGACTCCATCGGGATGTTGAAGTCGGCGGCGAGGGTCTGCAGTTCGCATTCGCCGTTGCGTCCACAGGTGAGGCAGGCCTGCGGGTGGTTGGAGAGGATGAGCTCGAGCGTGGAGCGGCGGACGTCGACGATCTCACGATCGTGCGTCGTGATCTCCATGTTGTTCTCCAGGGGGGTGCAGCAGGCGCGGATGAGCTTGTTGCCCCCCTTGTTGCGCACGATGCAGATGCCGCAGGCGGCGGTGGAGTCCAGATCCTTGTGCTTGCAGAGCGTGGGGATCTTCACCTGCGCGTGGCGGGCGGCATCGAGGATGCTGGTACCCTCGGGAACCTCGACTTCGATTTGATTGATACGGGCTTTGATCATGGCGGGGTTCCGGTTAACGGTTGGCGGAGGTGGCGGTTTCCGCCGTCGCGGCGGCCTTGGCCGAGGGCGAGGCGGCGCGACTGATCTTGCGGGCGTAGCTGGGCCCGCCCTCGATGAACGCCTGATACTCCTCGCCGAAATAGCGCAGGGTGGAGAGCACCGGGTTGGGCGCGGTCTGTCCCAGGCCGCACAATGAGGCCTTTTGCATCGCCTGGCAGATGCGCTGGATCAGCGGGAGATCCCCGGCCGAGCCGCGGCCGCGCGAGATGCGGTCCAGGATCTGGAGCAACTGGTATCCACCAATCCGACACGGCGCGCACTTGCCGCACGATTCGTCGACGCAGAACTTCAGGTAGAACTTGGCGACCTCGACCATCGAGTCCGTCTTGTCCATCACCAGCATGCCGCCCGAGCCCATGATCGAACCGAGCTGTTGCAGGCTCTCGTAGCTCACGCGCGTGTCGAGGTGCGGCACGGGAATCACGCCGCCCGAAGGACCGCCCGTCTGCACGGCCTTGAGTTCGCGGGAGTCGAGCACGCCGCCGCAGACCTCGTAGATGATTTCGCGGAGGGAGGTGCCCATGGGCACCTCCACGAGCTGGGCGTTGCGCACCTTGCCGGTGACGGCGAAGACCTTGGTGCCCTTCGACGTCTCGGTGCCGTAGCCCGCGAACCACGCGCCACCCTTGGTGAGAATGGCGGGCACGCAGGCGAGAGTCTCGACGTTGTTGATCGCGGTCGGCATGCCCCACAGGCCGCGGACCGAGGGATACGGGGGTCGGGGGCTCGGGCTCCCGCGCCGTCCCTCGATGGAGGCGATGAGGGCGGTCTCCTCGCCGCAGACAAAGGCGCCCGCGCCGAGGCGGATCTTGGCTTCAAACGAGAATTTGCTGCCGAGGATGTTGGCCCCGAGCAGGC
>JBIJDP010000564.1:0-2714 GCA_044344065.1 Opitutaceae bacterium | reverse complement strand
CTCCCGTTTATCTCCAACCTGGCCATGAGCACTCCCCCAGCCGTCACTTCATCCAAGCCCGCAACCGTCCCGCCGTCCGCCCAGGACCCGCTGCACGAAATGATTTCCGGTCTGATGCTCGATTTTGCCCGCCTCCTGGCGCCGCATTTTGGTCCCTCAGGCAGCATGGACCTCGACCTCATTGACTGGCCGTCGGCCCAGGGACCCTCGTATTACAACCAGTTCGCCCACCATCCCTTCCTGCTCCTCGCCACCGGTGAGGTTCCGGGCGCAACTGCGGCCGAGCGGGAAAGCTACGCCCAACTCGCCCTGCGCCACATCGAATATGTGCTCTCGATCACGGATGCGGATTTCCACACCCCGCACTATTCCCGCGGCCGGGAGTGGGGCCGGCACATCGGCGAATGGCTCAATTACTACCTGCTGGGCTCGCTGGAATTGATGGAGCGGCACAGCCTCGGCTCCCCCGAACTCCGGGCGCGGCTGAGCCGTTCGGTGGCAGGTGCGGTAACCGCCCTGCAGGTGCGTTTCGCCGAAAAATATCGCGCGACGCCCAAGGAATTTGTCGGCAACCACGACACCTGGCACGGGCTTCTGTTCTACCAGGCCGGCCGGTATTTCCAGCGGCAGGAGTGGATGGACTATGCCCGCGATTTCTTTGCCCGTTGCGTGATTCCGTTCCAGACCCCCGACGGCTACTGGCCCGAGGGCAACGGCATTGTCGTGGGCTACGCCCTGGTCACCGCCCAGGCGGTGTCGCTCTATGCCGAGACCTCCGGTGATCCCGCCGCGCTGGCCTGCATGGGCCGTTTCGCCGGTTTTCTCGAGCATCTCAGCTTTCCCGACGGCTCGGCCTCGGTCGCGCTGGACGTGCGGATGCGGTACCATCCGTCGCCCTTCATGTTTCTGCCGCCGACTTTCCTGCGCACCGCCGCAGGCCGGCAACTGGTGGCGCAGCGCCTGCCGGCCGGCCGGACCCATCTCGCCAAGAAAGGCGTGCACGACAACGCAGCCCAGGGCTTTGCGTTCTATGGCTCCTTTGCCGCGCAGGCCTTCGCGTCCGACCTGTCAACGCGGCCGGCCTTCACGATCGAACCGCCGCGGACCCTGCCGGTCGCCTGCCTGCGCACCCCCAACTGGCAGGCCTGCCTTTCGTGGCAGGTGGTGCCGGAGCACCCGAGCCGCTTCGTACTCGATTCGCAGAATTTCCTGGAGATCTGGCATCGCGAGGCGGGCTATCTGGCCGGCACCGGCAACAGCAAGTACATGCCCCGATTCTCCACCGTTCGCCGCACCAATGCGGGCCGGGCCTATGTGCCGGTCCGCACCCGCTGCATCCGGACCTCGGCCGATGGCGCCGAGGTGGGCTATGCATTTGGCAATGATGAGATTGTGGTCGCGGTGAGCTTCATCGAAGGTCGCTGCGAAGTGTCAGCGTGCGTGAGCAAAGGGGAGGCGGGAGTGGAGTATGAGTTCGGCCTGCCCCTGGCCCTTCATCCCGGCGAGACCCTGACCAGTGAACATGGCACGGACCGGCTGGATCCGACCGTGCTGATCCATCACCAGGGCGGCCCGCGGCCGCAGCGCGGTTTCAAGTGGCGCGGTTTGGCCTGGACGCTGCCTGAGGGGACGCTGCTCGATTATCCGCTCGTGCCGCACAACTCGTATACCCAGGACGGCCTGCCCGCCCGCGAGGATTATGTGGGCCGGTTGAGTTTTCCGCTCACGCGTGAAACCAAGGTGATCCGGATAGGGTGAGGGGGACAACCGTTGTCCGTTGTAGGTCAGTGCGCTCGCGCGCGCCCAAACCGCGCCCGCAAGCGGGCTGACCTACCGTCACACTGCTCTCAGGCGCCGGCGGCGAGCATCTCCCGGGCGAGGCCGTAGCGCAGGTTGTAGAGGGAATGGCGGTACGAATCGAAACACCCTAGTTGCGCGACGGCCAGATAAGTGGCGAGGGCGGTGGGATAGACGTCGGCGCGGGCGGACGGCAGGCCGGGGAAGCCCTGACGCCCGGACAGCGGCATGACCTTCAAACGGTCGAACTGCGCGGCGAGTTCGGACACGGGAAGCAACGACGAACCCAAGCCTGCGGTCGCTCCGGCCTTTAGCGCCACGATGGCGCGGGCGACGGTCAGTGTGCCGCCGGTGCCGACGGTCACGGCGTGGGCGGGTAGGTCGAAGCGGAAGCCGGCGTCGGCAAAGGCGGTGCGGCACTCGTCGGCAATGCGTGCCGCGGCGTTGGCGGGCAGGGGCTGGCTGGCATCAGCGAACAGCTTTTCGGTCAGCCGCACGCAACCCAGACGCAGGCTGGCGGCCTGTTGGACGCGGCGCTGGCGGAAGGCGAGGCATTCGAGGCTGCCGCCGCCGAGATCGAAGACGTAGAAATCCTGCAGGTCGCGCAGGTCGGGATCACAGGTCAGGCCCGCGCCGATGTAGTTGGCCTCTTCCTCGCCGGTGAGAATGCGGATGTCGTGGCCGGTGGCTGCTCTGACGGCGGTACGGAAACCGGCCCCGTTGGCCGCATCACGGACCGCGCTGGTGGCGACGAGGAGGACGCGAACGGGTTGAAAGGGTTCGGCAGCAGCGAGCAGCTGGCGGATCGCCGCGAGCCCGCGGTCCATGCCTTCGCGGCTGAGTTCGGGCCGGGCGCGGCTGATGCCGGTGCTGATTCGCACGTCGAGGGATTGAAAGAGCTCCGTCTGCAGCGAGCC
>JBIJDP010000563.1:0-2718 GCA_044344065.1 Opitutaceae bacterium | reverse complement strand
CTCTCAATCGCGGCGTAAAGCCGCTCCTACAGTATAAGAACCAATCGCTGTGCCCTACTCATAGGCCACGCGGACAATCTCGAGGTCGGAGAATCCCCGAGGTGTCTTGAACGACACGCGCTGGCCGACCCGGGCGTTGACGAGCGCGCGGGCGATGGGGGAGAGCCAGCTGATCCAGCCGCGGTCGAAGTCGGCCTCGTCCACGCCGACAATGCGGTAAACCGATTCGGTGCCGTTGTTTTCGCGCACGGTGACAGTGGCGCCGAAAAGCACGGTGTCGTGGGGCGGCGGAGGAGGATTCACCACCTCGGCGCTGCGCTGGCTGGCCTGCAGGTAAAAGATCTGCTGGTCGAGTGCCTGCAGTTCGCGCTTCGCGTCCGAATCATCGGGCCGGCTGGCCAGCGGCGGCCGCACGACCTGCAGCAGGCGCGTCAGTTCGGTCTGCAACTGCTCCGCCCCCCGGGCGGTCACGTAATTTCTCGCCCCGGGCGGGAGGAGGGAGACCGGCCGTGGCAGTACCGGATCGTCACCGGCATCATCATCGTTGGTGAAGGCTTTGCTCAAGGCTGGGAAAGCTCGGCGACAGTCGACGCGGACTGCACAGGTGTCATGGGCAAACGCTGCACCATAAGTACGTTGGGTTCAAGTAGCTTCGGGTGGCTGGAGCGGAAATCCTGACTGACCGTTTCCGTGCTCTCGGCGTCTCTCGCTCGCGTACCAGGTGATGATTTTCCCGTGGATCACGCGGATAGTCGCGGAAAATACCTCCGTCATCCGCGTCGATCCGCGTGATCCGCGGGAAAGTTTGCTTACAGTGCCTGCATGACCGGCCGGGTGCCGCTTTTGGGTTGGATTGCGGGACGGCGTACTACTGTCTTCAGCGTGATGTCTCCCGCGCCCCTGGCTCCCTTGTCCGGCAATCCGTCGGCGGATGCCGTGCTGGACCGGTTCCTCGCCGTGGCGGCGGAGCGCGGTCTCGCGCTATATCCCGAGCAGGAGGAGGCGATCCTCGAGCTGTTCGCGGGCAAAAACGTCATCCTCGCCACGCCCACCGGTTCGGGAAAATCACTCGTGGCGGCGGCGCTGCATTTCAAGTCCCTGTGCGCCGGGGAGCTCTCGGTCTATACGTGTCCCATCAAGGCGCTCGTGAACGAGAAGTTTCTCTCCCTGTGCCGTGACTTCGGTCCCGACCAGGTCGGGATGATGACCGGTGACGCCAGCGTGAATCCCGACGCGCCGGTGCTTTGCTGCACGGCCGAGATCCTGGCCAACATCGCCCTCGCCGGCGGGCCCCGGGCGGCCGCGGTGAAGGCGGTCATCATGGACGAGTTCCATTACTATGCCGATGCGGACCGCGGCGCGGCCTGGCAGGTGCCGCTGCTCACGCTGCCCGGGGCGCGCTTTTTGCTGATGTCGGCGACGCTGGGGACGACGGAGAACTTCGAGCGCGAGGCGGTCCGCCTCACCGGGGTGCCCTGCGTGACCGTGCGCAGCGACCGCCGGCCCGTGCCCCTGCTGTACGAGTATTCCGAGACGCCGCTGGCCGAGCGGGTCGCGCAGCTGCTGCAGGAGCGGCGCGCGCCGGCGTATCTCGTGCATTTCACGCAGCGCGAGGCCGCGGAAGCGGCGCAATCGCTGATGAGCCTCGATGTCTGCACGAAGGAGGAGAAGGCCGTGCTCGCCACCGAGCTGGAGCGCGTGAAGTTCAACAGTCCCCACGGCAAGGACGTGAAACGCTGGCTGCGTCACGGCATCGGCGTGCATCACGCCGGGTTGCTGCCGAAGTACCGCATCCTCGTGGAGCGCCTCGCGCAGCAGGGTATGCTCAAGCTCATCTGCGGCACCGACACCCTCGGCATGGGCATCAACGTGCCGATCCGCACCGTGGTCTTCACCCAGCTCTGGAAATACGACGGCAAAAAGGCGGCGATCCTCACCGTGCGGGATTTCCGGCAGATCTCCGGGCGGGCCGGGCGCAAGGGCTTCGACGACCGCGGCTATGTCATAGCGCAGGCGCCGGCGCACGTGATCGAGAACCGGCGCGCCGAGGAGAAGGCGGCGGGCAACCCGCAGAAACTCCGCAAGCTCGTGAAGGTCCGCGCCCCCGAGGGCGCCGTGGGCTGGGATGCCAACACCTTTGCCCGGTTGCAGAGCGCCCCGCCGGAGACGCTGAGTTCCAAGTTCACCGTCTCGCACGGGATGCTGCTCCTGGTCCTGAGCCGGCCCGGCGACGGCTGCCGGGCCATGCGGCAGCTGATCGACGACTGCCATGAGACGCCCGTGAAGAAGGCGGCCCTGCGCAAGCGGGCCTGGCAGCTGTTCCGCTCCCTGGTGGAGCGACGGATCGTCGAGATCATTCCGCGGGATGATCGCACCGCCCCCGATCACAAGGTGCGGGTGAATGTCACGCTGCAGGAGGACTTTTCGCTGCACCAGACGCTGTCGCTCTACCTGCTGGACGCGCTGCCGCTGCTGAACCGGGAATCGCCGGATTATCCTTTCGATGTCCTGACCCTGTGCGAATCGATCGTGGAGGATCCGGAGCAGATCCTGCGCAGGCAGGTGGACCGGCTGAAGACCGAGAAGATGGCCGAGATGAAGGCGGCCGGCATCGAATACGAGGAGCGCATGGCCAAGCTCGAGGAGATCGAGCACCCGAAGCCGCGGCGCGAGTTCGTCTACGAGACCTTCAATGCCTTCGCCGCGTCGCACCCGTGG
>JBIJDP010000562.1:0-2719 GCA_044344065.1 Opitutaceae bacterium | reverse complement strand
GGGATTGTTGCAGCAGGCCTTGCAATTGCCGGACAAAGTTTGGCAGGCGTCCCTGGGCAGCCCGCATCGAATGCCCAGTCCCGCTCCATGGCTGGGGCCAGGCCGAATATCATTCTCATCCTTACAGACGACCAAGGATATGGCGATCTTGGACGCAATGGCAACAAGATCATCCAAACGCCGAACCTCGACAAATTCCATGACGAGGGCGTCCGTTTCGAAGACTTTCATGTCAGTCCGACCTGCTCACCCACCAGGTCCGCGATCATGAGCGGCAGGCATGAGTTCAAGAACGGTGTGACGCACACCAACCACAAGCGGGAGCGCATGAGCCTGAAATCCATGACGGTTGCCGGGATCCTGAAGTCAGCCGGCTATGCGACCGGCGTGTTCGGCAAGTGGCACCTCGGCGATGAAGATGCCTACCAGCCCGATCGGCGCGGCTTTGACGAATCATACATTCACGCCGGCGGCCAATTGAGAAATTATTATAATTTCGAGGTCAAGCGCAACGGCAAGCCCGACAAGGCCGAGGGCTACTGCACGGACATCTTCTTCGGGCGGGCGATGAAGTGGATCGAGGCGATGAAGGGCAAGCGTCCGTTTTTTGCCTACATTGCGCTCAACGCGCCGCATTATCCGCTGAGCGTGCCGGAGAAATATGCGAAGAAGTATGAGGGCAAAGTCGGCAAGGATACCGCGAGTTTCTTCGGGATGATCTCCTGCATTGACGAAAATGTCGGCAAGCTCATGGCGAAGCTGAAGGAACTGGGCATCGACGACAATACGCTGGTTGTTTTCATGAACGACAACGGCGGAACGGCGGGGTGCGGGGTGTTCAATGCCGGCATGCGCGGGACCAAGACCACGGCGTCCAATGGCGGAACGCGCGCCATCTCCCTCTGGCGCTGGCCGGGAACAATCAAGCCTGCGGCGTGCGACAAGTTGACGGCCCATCTGGACATCTTGCCGACCTTTGCGGAACTGGCAGGCGCAAAGGTGCCCGAGGATGTCGCGAGGAAATTGGATGGTTTCAGTCTGGTCCCCTTGCTGAAGAACCCGGCGGCCGGGTGGCACGATGACCGCATCCTCTTCACGCATGTCGGGCGCTGGGCGGTGGGTGCCGAACCGGTGAAGTACGGGGCGTGCAGCGTGCGCTGGAAACAATACCTGCAGGTGCGGGGAAAAAACCAGTGGAGCCTCTTTGATCTGAAGGCCGATCCGGGCGAGGGGAAAGACATAGCCAGTCAGCACAAGGATGTGATCGAGAATCTGGATAAGGCCTACGACGCGTGGTGGAGTGAGATCCTGCCCTGCCTGGAAAATGAGCAGGCCGGCACCAACCCGCCAGCTGACCAAAACGACCCACCACGGAAGGCACAAAAAGCAAAATCATCGCCAAAATGAAACCGATCCCCGCCACACGCAGAGCGTTTGCTCTCACATCCATCGCGCTCGCCCTGTCGTCGTTTGCCACCGTTGCGGCGGCGGAGTCCGACGCGCCCAAGCCGCCGGACCTAACAGCAGGTGGAGAGAAGGACAAATCCCACGACTGGCTGCTCGGGCCGACCGGCCTGCGAGGCTGGATGTTCTATCAGGATGGTCGCACCACTTACGCCCGCCAGATCCTGGTGACGGCGGTGGACAAGGGTTCGCCCGCGGACGGCATCCTCTCCACCAACGACGTCATCCTCGGCGTGGAGGGTAAACCATTCACAGCCGATGCCCGCATCCAGTTTGCCAACGCCATCACCGCCGCGGAGACCAGGCAGGGTGGCGGCGTGCTGCGCCTGATCCGCTGGCGGGCGGGGCAGACGACGAACGTGGCGCTGAAGCTGAAGGTGCTGGGCACCTACAGCGATACGGCCCCGTATGATTGTCCGAAATCGATGGCGATCTTCGATCAGGGCTGCCAGCTGATCGCCCAGCGGGAGGATCGGTTCGAGCCCAAGGGCGGGTATGCCTCCAATTTGCCGGGCTACCTCAATGCGCTTGCGCTCCTGGCCAGCGGCAAGGAGGAGTACCGGCCGCTGTTGGCCGCCCACGCCAGGAAAGCGGCATCGCTGATGAAGGATGTGCAGAACTTCCGCGGCTGGGGTTATTCCTACGCGAACCTCTTCCTGGCCGAGTATGTCCTGGCCACCGGTGATCAAGAGATGCTCGCGGAACTGAAGCGAACCTCCATGATTGCGGTGGAGGCCCAGAGCACCTACGGCACCTGGGGGCATGGCGGCCGCATACCCAGCGGAAATTGCTCGGGCTACGGTGCCATGAACCAGGTCGGCCTGCCGATGACCCTCTCGATGGTGCTGGCGCGCGAAGCCGGAGTGAAGGATCCTGCGCTGGATACGGCCATCGCCAAGTCGGCAAATTTCCTGCGCTGGTATGTCAACAAAGGCATCATTCCGTATGGCGATCACGCGCCCGAGACGGGGTCGCATGACGACAACGGCAAGACGTCCCTCGCCGCCGTGCTGTTCGATGTGCTGGGCGACCCTGAGGCGACCGGGTTCTATGCCCGGATGGCGACGGCGGCGTATGACGAACGGGAGCAGGGGCACTGCGGCAACTGGTTCAACATGATGTGGGCGCTGCCCGGCGTCAGCCGCTGCGGGCCGCTGGCCACGGGCGCGTACATGAAAGAACAGAGCTGGTACTACGACCTGGCCCGGAACTGGAAGGGCGGATTCGAATATCAGCAGATTGATGCGAGTGAAGA
>JBIJDP010000560.1:0-2720 GCA_044344065.1 Opitutaceae bacterium | reverse complement strand
CACCGCATATTATGGCGTGACTGCAAATTCCAATCCCGCCCGCAACGGCCGCGGTAGGCAGCCCGCTTGCGGGCGCGAGTTGGACGCGAGTAGCTCGCCGATCTATCGAAACCTCTTTTGCAAATCCGCCCTATTGAGGCTCGCCTAATAGCCTGACGTTAAAGGCAAAGCTCAGATTGAACCCAGCAGGCCCGGATGATCCGCGGCCGGCGGCGCATGCGGCGCCGGGCCCGGGTCGCGTGGAGGCTCAACTCCCAGCCGTGTTCGGACGAGCAGGTTGGCGATCTCATGCTCCTTGAGGTGCGCCCACAGATACTCGACCGGGTTGAGTTCGGGCGCGTAGGCCGGCAGCCGCTCCAGCCACAGCCGGCCCCGGCTTTCCGTGAGCACGGCCTTGACCGGCTTGCTGCGATGGATGGCCGCGCCGTCCCAGATGACCAGCAACCGGCCGCGGAGGCGCCGCCGCAAGGCCCGCAAGAACTCGGCGGCCCGCTCGCCGTTGATGCTGCCCTCGTAGATCCGGAAGTAGAACCGGCGCAGTGTCAGCCCCGCGATCACCGAGAGTTTCTCCCAGTTGAACGTTTCCCGGAGCACGGGCGTCTGGCCCCGCCGGGCCCAAGTGCGCACGCGGTGTGGCCGGGTGCTCAGACCGCTCTCGTCGATGAAGACGAGGGTGCGGCGTTCCCGCCGGGCTTTTTTTTAAGGCGCGGCCAATCCACCTTTTGCCAGCGGGCGATCGCGGCCTCGTCCCGCTCAATGGCCCGGCGGGTGGGTTGCTGGCAACTGAAGCCCAGACCCCGCAGCAGCTTCCCGACGTGCCCAGGATGGTAACGCTGGCCGGTGCGTTCTGCGATCAGCTTCGCCACACGGGGCAGCGTCCACACCGCGGTAACGTGCCCATGGGCCTGCGGCCCTTCCACCAGGGCCGTGGCAATCTCCTCGCGCTGGGCGGGATTGAGTTTGGCCTTCGGCCCGGCGGCTCCCCGGCTGCGCAGGGCGGCCACGCCACCGTCTTGCCAACGCTTTTGCCAGTCGTGGGCCGACTGCCGCCGCACTTGGAGCAGGCGGGCCACCTCGCTGGGTCCCTTGCCCTGCTCGAACAGTCGGCCGGCTTTCAACCGGCGCATTTCCATCGCGGCATGATCTCGTTGTTTGGCCATGCCCGACCAAAACAACTGTCAGTCTATTAGGCGAGCCTAATAGATCCAAGCCCGGAAGGAATGGCCGCAAAAAGGCGCAAAAAATCAATCTGCCGGCATGGCTCTCCCGCGCGCCTATGGGCGCAGGCCTGGTTTCCTTTGCCTTATGATTTTTTGCGCTTTTTTTGCGGCCAAAACAGTTTGGGGATCGGTCGGCAGCTCTCGCTGTCCTGGCCTTGGGATTCAATGACTTGACTTGGAATGCTGGCGAAAATGCGGTGTGTTTGACCGTCCGGCGGGTGGATAAAATCCGTTTCTTGCATTCCGCAGCCCAACTCGCACGCGACCTGCTTTAGGCGGCCACAAACCATACCCAAAGCCGCAACCACCCCACCCTCGCCGACCCCGCCGCCGGGAGAACTGTTCAAGCCCTACGTCGCCCCGGTGCAGGACAGTTACAATGAGGCCCGCCTCCAACCCTGCGACGGCGAAACGCAGCGGTGCCACAGCTTCATCCTCAAGGTCCTGCCCTCCACGCGGCTCACGCACTACCTCGATATCTACTTCAACTGCGTGCATCTGTTCGACGTCTCGCGACCCCACTCCGAGCTGACCGTCGATGCCTCCTCCACGGTCACGACCTGCGAGGCCCCCGGCCTGCCCGAGGACGCCGCCCTCGCCCCGCTCGCCACGCTGTCCGCCGGCACCCGGATCGACCGCTGTTACGATTACCTGCAACCCAGCCAGTTCGTGAATGACAGCGTGGAGGCCTGGCGCCTGGCCCTGGACATCACCGCCGGCGAGACTGATGCCTGGCAGGCCGCGCTGAAGATCATGCGCCATATCCACCATGATTTCCGCTACGAGCCGGCCTCCACGCACGTGCACACCACGGTCCGCGAATCGATGCGGCTGCGCAAGGGCATCTGCCAGGATTTCGCCCACGTCATGATCGGGCTGTGCCGGGCGCTGAAGATCCCGGCCCACTACGTCAGCGGGTATCTGTACAACGGACCGACCGAGCACCTGAAAGGCGCGCAGGCCAGCCACGCGTGGGTCGAAGTCTTCATTCCCGGACACGGCTGGCGCGGACTCGACCCCACGAACAACCAGCAGACCAGCGGCCGCTACGTGAAGATCGGCGCCGGCCGCGATTACGCCGACGTGCCGCCGCTCAAGGGCACCTACCGCGGCACGCAGGATCGGAAGATGACCGTGGAGGTGCTGGTGACGCTGCTGGATGAGACGGCATCGGTGTAAGGCGTGGATTCCGACGCGTCCTCCGAAGCCTTGGCGAAGGAGGAAACCCGCCTTCGTTTTCTCCAAGGCTAGAATCAACTCTTTCTCTCAATCTTTATCTTTCTCTTTCTCCTGCCTTGGAAAAGCCCAACCCGGAGAAAGATAAAGAGAAAGAGGAAAGAGAAAGATTGGATTTCAGCGCAGGTCAAAGGCGAGGCGGACCTGTCCTCCGTAGGCCCGGCGAAGGAGGAAACCCCGCCCGATCATGAGTACCTCATTCGCCTTTCAGCATCAGAAGGCAGGTCAAAGACCTGCCCTGCTTCACACCTGCGTCCGGACATA
>JBIJDP010000559.1:0-2722 GCA_044344065.1 Opitutaceae bacterium | reverse complement strand
CGCGGTAGGCGATCTGCGGCTTGCCGGCGGTCGCCTCGACCTTGAATTCCCGCTTCATGCGGTCGCGGATGATGTCGAGATGGAGTTCGCCCATGCCGGCGAGAATCGTCTGACCGGTATCCGGGTCGGTCTTGACCTTGAGGGTCGGATCCTCGGCAACCAGACGCTGGAGGGCCATGCCCATCTTTTCCTGGTCAGCCTTGGAGTTTGGCTCGATCGACATCGCGATGACCGGCTCGGGGAAGGAAGGCGGCTCAAGACGGATATCAAAATCCTCGTCGCTGAGCGTATCACCCGTGATGACGTCCTTGACACCGACTAGGGCGCAAATGTCGCCCGAATAAGCCATGTCAATTTCCTCACGGTCCATCGCGCGCATCAGCACCAAGCGCGAGCAGCGCTCGCTGCGGCGGGTACGCGGATTGTAGAGGGACATGCCCCGGGAGAGGGTCCCGGTGTAGACGCGGAAGAAAACCAGTTTGCCGACAAACGGGTCGGTCCACAGCTTGAACGCGAGACCGGCCAGCTTGGCCTTGTCGCTGACAACGGCCTCGACGGGCGCCCCATCGACGTTCTGGCCCTGCATCGGGGGCAGATCCAGCGGATTGGGCAGGAAATTGACCACGCAGTCGAGCAGGCGCTGGACACCCTTCTTCTTGAAGGCCGAGCCGGGGACTACCCCGGTGAACTTCATGGAGATGGTCGCCTTGCGGACAGCCAAAGTGAGTTCCTCTAGCGAGATTTCCTCACCGCCGAGGTACTTCTCCGCGATCACATCATCAAAGTCGGAAACCGCCTCGATCAGCTTGTCGCGATATTCCTTGGCCTGCTCCGCGTACTCCGCGGGAATGGCCGACGTGACCGGATTCAGGCCGAGCGGATCCGTGGTATCGTCGAAAATGTAGGCGGTGTTCTGGACGAGATCGATCAGGCCGATGAAGTTCTCTTCCTTGCCGATGGGCAGGAAAAGCGGGTGCGCATTGGCCTTGAGCTTCTCGCGCATGTCGGAAACCGCCCGGAAGAAATCAGCGCCGGTGCGGTCCATCTTGTTGACGAAGGCAATGCGCGGCACGCCGTACTTGTTGGCCTGGCGCCAGACCGTCTCGGACTGGGGCTGCACACCGGCCACGGCGCAGAAGACAGCGACGGCGCCGTCGAGCACGCGCATGGAGCGCTCCACCTCGGCGGTGAAGTCAACGTGTCCGGGGGTGTCGATGATATTGATGCGCTGCTTGATGCCCTTCCAGGGGCCCCAGGAGGCATTCCAGGCGCAGGAAATGGCGGCGGAAGTGATCGTGATGCCACGCTCACGCTCCTGCTCCATCCAGTCGGTGACCGTGGAGCCTTCATGCACTTCGCCCATCTTGTGGACGGCGCCGGAGTAGAAAAGGATGCGCTCGGTCGTGGTCGTCTTGCCCGCATCAATATGCGCGGCGATGCCAATGTTGCGCGTCCACTCGAGCGGAAACGGGCGGTCCTTGGCGTTGGCCGAGGAAATCTTCGATTTCTCGGTGACGATGGTGATGTTGGGCACAGCGACGGACATGGGCAGCCTTACCAGCGGAGGTGGGCAAAGGCACGGTTCGCCTGAGCCATCTTGTGGGTGTCTTCCTTCTTCTTCACCACGGTGCCCGTGTTATTGTAGGCATCGATGATCTCGGCAGCCAGGGCGTCGCGCATCGGCATGCCCTTGCGGCTGCCGGCGGCGGTCACGATCCAGCGCAGGGCCAACGACTCCTGACGCTCAAAGGAAATTTCGACCGGCACCTGATAGGTGGCGCCACCGACCCGGCGGCTCTTGACCTCAAGGCGGGGACGCGCGTTTTCCAGCGCACCAAGCAGCAGGTCCACCGGGTTGCCCTTGTCGAGCTTCTCCGAGACCTTTTCAAAGGCACCGTAGACGATGCGTTCGGCAAGGTTCTTCTTGCCGCTCTTCATGATGACATTGACCAGATGGGCCACGAGCGGGCTGTTGTAACGGATATCCGGCTCGGCTTGGCGCTTGGTGGCTCTGTGACGGCGTGACATGACTTAAATTGGGATTGAAAAGAACGGTTTACTTGGCGGCCTTCGGGCGTTTGACGCCGTACTTGGAACGACTGCGACGGCGTTTTTCGACACCGGTGGCATCAAGCGTACCGCGCACAATGTGATAGCGGACGCCGGGGAGATCCTTCACACGACCGCCGCGCACCAACACAATGGAGTGCTCCTGCAGGTTGTGTCCTTCGTCGGGGATGTAGGAAATGACTTCGTTGCCATTCGTCAGGCGGACCTTGGCAACCTTGCGGATAGCGGAATTCGGCTTCTTGGGCGTGCGGGTCATGACCTGCACGCACACACCGCGGCGGAAAGGATTGCCTGCCAAAGCCGGAGACTTCGACTTGGCGGTCACCTTGCGGCGGCCCTTACGCACGAGTTGATTGATGGTCGGCATACGAATTTAGGAGTGAAAATTAGGGAAAAGAGGAAAAAGCTACCTGACGCCAAATGCTGGGCAAGAACTTTTTGGCGAAAACTATCAGTATTCGCGAAACTCGGGATTTGGCCCCGACTCGCGAGTGGAAACGCTCCTCGGTTGAACCGAAAACGCGTCAACGGGAAATGTGGAACTGGAGAAAATCTGCAGGTAGCAGAGTAAACTCAAGCTGTAATTTCACTCGCGACCGAATAAGCACAAAAAAACGCCCGGCGGTGAAGCCGGGCGTTAAACCACACGGAG
>JBIJDP010000558.1:0-2727 GCA_044344065.1 Opitutaceae bacterium | reverse complement strand
GGAGGTTGTGGTCCCGGATGGCGCGCAGGGTGCGGCCGCGCGGTTCAAGGTCCTGCGGCAACATGCAGAGGAACTTGCCGTGGGATTTCTCGTAAATGGCCTCGGCCAGATAGGCGTTGCCGATGAGGTGCTTGAGATTGAAGAGCTCTCCGGCGAAATAGACCGTATGGCTTTGCTTCTTTTTTTTCATCCGGGGTGGCTGCCGGTCAGCAAGCCGTCAAGTGCGACGGGGGACAATGGCAAACTGGGGTGGAGCATCTCCCCGAATCGCTCCGGTAGGCAGCCCGCTTGCGGGCGCGGGTTTGGCGTGCGCACGCCGTTCGAGCGCGAGCAAGCTCGCGGCCTACCGCTGGATCACGGCGTCAGCGTGAGCGTGTGCACCACCGGACCGGGCAGGAACGGCGTGGGTTCGCCCTTCACCCACGCCTCGTGGCCGGCGCGATAATAAGGTGAGAGTGGATGTCCGCTCTGGCCGCCGGGCATATGGGTGAAGCCCTCCGCTTCGCGACCGGGTGACACCACCATGCGCTGGGTGGAGCCGAAGGACGGGCCCTGCCAGCGCGGCATGTTGCTGTCGCCGGGCAGGGGCTCGGCGGGCATGTCCATCCAGCTGGTGAGCCAGTGGGGCAGGGCCCGGCTGAGCGGGTGCTGGATGCGGGAGGTGTTCGCGCGACCCCACGTGGCCCGGGCGAGGGTCGTGCCCGCGCGCTCCAGGTCGGTGATCACGGCATCGGCGGCGGCCACCAGCAGATCGTCCCACCGGGTGAAGGCGGGGTTGAGCAAATGCGCGGGTTGATCGCGGAGCAGGGCCTGGAGCGGTTCCTCGTAATTGAAAATGCGCCAGTTGAAGTGTTCGTTGAGTTCCACGCAGGGGGCAAAGATGGGTTCGAGCACAAGGTTGGCGACCTGATCACGGAAGCTTCGCACCAGACGGTAGCTCACGGAATCGACCGAGGCGCGACCCTCCCATTTTTCCACCTGCGCCCGGAGCGCCGCGCGGCTTTTCCTTTCCGCCACGACCTCCGGCGTCAGGGTGCGCAGCAGCAGCTGTTGCCAGGGGCCGAGAAACAGCGCGCGGTCGTCGAGTTGGATGGCGAGAAGGGCTTGGGGCGTGGCGCGCGTGAGGAGCGTGAGGGCATCGCGAATCTGCGCCGCCCGCGGGGGCGTCTCGTAGCCGCCGTCACCAATGATCGCCAGCGCGTCCCCGCCGACGGGGCGGGCGTTGGCGGTCCAAATCTGTCCGGACACCGGTTGGCGGATGACCGGGACCTCCGCGGGAGGCAAAAAGCCGTCCCAATAACGGTCGCCATAGGTCCATGAAACCGGGAAGCGGCCGCTGTAGCCCACGCGCTTGGGCAGACGGCCCGCAATGGTCCAGGCGATGGACCCCGCGGCATCGGCGATCACGATGTTTTGCGCCGGGATGCCCGAGATGTGCGCCAGCGCCACGGCTTCGTCCGCCGTGCTGACGGATTCCAGTCCGAGCAGGGTGTAGTTGACGGCGCCGGGCTCGTGCATGACCCAGCGGTAGGCGAATGGACGGTTCTTTTCGCCGGTGCCGATGACGGGACCCCAGACCGTGGTTTGCACCTCGAGCGATACGGGCTTGCCGCCCTTGACCTGGATGACCTCGGTCCGGCGGCCGAACTCGATGTTTTCCTCCCCCCGTTTGTAGAGGGAGCGGTCGATGATGTTGGGCTCGATGACGACCACATCACTGGTATCGGCGAGCGCATCCGTGAAACCCCAGGCAATGTGGCCGTTGCTGCCGACGACCACGCCCGGGGTGCCGGGCAGCGTGAAACCCGTCACCTGTTGCATGGATTTGCCCGCCGCAGGCTCGGCGGAGGCGGGCCAGACCAGCGTTGCGCGGTACCAAGTGTTCGGCACGCCGAGCCGGAGGTGCATGTCGTTGGCGAGCAGGGCGGCGCCGCTAGCGGTGCGGCTGCCGGCGAGGGCAAAGGCGTTGCTGCCGGCGGGCAGGAATTCCGCTCCGCCTCTGGAGGTGACGGGTGCCGCCGCCCGGCGGCGGAGATCGATTTTGGCCGGAGGAGGAATCGGCGGCAACGGGGCGGTGGATCCGTCCAGCGCAGCGTCGGCCGGGGTGAGCAAAGGGGCGAAGAAGGCCGCGACCGTCGGGTCGTAGGTGTCGCGCAGCAGGGTGAGGGTGCGTTCGTAGCTACCGCTCGAATCCTGCAGGCTGAGCGCCATCGCGTGAATGACGAGGTAGCTGTCCTCCGGCTGCCAGGGCTCCGGATCGGCGCGCAGCACCAAATATTCAAATGGCACCTGACCCAGTGCGGCGAGGCCCGCGTTCACACCGGCCGTGTAGGCCTCGATGAGCTGGCGGTTGGCCGACGTATCCAGGGCCAGTGACTGCCGGGCGATGGCGCGGAACCCGTGCACACGGACGGCCTGGTCGGCTGGGAGGGCCCGCGGTCCGAACAAGGCCGCGAGTTCGCCCGCCGCGCTGCGGCGCAGCAGGTCCATCTGGAAAAACCGGTCCTGCGCATGCAGATAACCCAGGGCGCGGGCTACGTCGGCGCGACTACCGCCGCGCACAATGGGAATGCCGAGCGCATCACGCTCGACGCTGACTGCGGCCTGCAGGCCGGGGAGGGGGGCGGCGCCGTCGAGTTGCGGGCGGCTGGCACGCAACTGGAAATAAAACCACGCCGCCGCGAGCGCGGCGAGCAGCACGAGCACGCTGACGATACTCGCCAGCGT
>JBIJDP010000030.1:0-9967 GCA_044344065.1 Opitutaceae bacterium | reverse complement strand
TATGGGTCTGATTGGCGGCTTTGGCGAGAAGGAGGGTTTGGAGCGTCATATAATAGTTCCAAGGACCTTAGGCCGCCGCCAATTGCGGGGAAGCAGATTCTGCCAACAAAAAAGCGGACCCCGCGGGGTCCGCTTGAAAGGATGAAACGCGCAGGCCGCTCAGCTCGCCGGCGTGGCCGGAACAGCCGGAGCGGCGACCTTGTGCTCGAAGCGCTTGCCCTTGATGGCCATGGCGGCCTTGCCGGTGCGCTTGCGGAGATAGTAGAGGCGGGCCTTCATCGGCTCGGACTCACGCTCGATCTCGATCTTCTCGATCATGGGTGAGTTCACCGGGAACACGCGCTCGACGCCCTCGCCGTAGCTGATGCGGCGGACCGTGAAGGTCTCCTGGATGCCATGGCCCTTGAGGGCGATGACGATGCCGGCGAAAATCTGGATGCGCTCTTTGTCGCCTTCGCGGACCTTGGTGTGCACCTTAACGCCGTCGCCGACGCGAAACGCCGGGGTGTCTTTCTTAACCTGCGCGGAGGTGATTTCTTTGATGATCGGGTTCATGGCTGTGCTTTATTTGAGTAAATCGGGTCGGACTTGACGGGTTTTTTCCACCTGTCGCGCGTGCCGCCACCTCTCGATTTCGGCATGGTTTCCGGAAAGCAGGACTTCTGGAACGGACATGCCCCGGAATTCGGCGGGACGCGTGTATTGAGGAAAGTCGAGCAACTTGCTGGTGAAGCTTTCGTGCGTCAATGACTTTTCCTCCCCGAGTACGCCGGGGATGAAACGGGCCAGCGCATCGATCAAAACCGCGGCCGCGAGGGTGCCGTTGGTGAGCACATAATCGCCGATGCTGATCTCCTGGTCGATGACCTGGTCGCGGATCCGCTGGTCAATGCCCTCATAGTGGCCGCTGAGCAAAATCAGATGCGTCTGGCGGGAAAGCTCTTCCGCCAGTGCGGGGGAAAGAGGCACGCCGTCGGGGGTCAGGTAGATCCGCCGGCAGCCGGGCGCCTGGAGTTGTTCCATGGCCGCAAACACGGGCTCGGGCTTCATCACCATCCCGGCCCCGCCCCCAAAAGGCCGGTCGTCGGCCGTGCGGTGCTTGTCGGTTGTCCATTGGCGCAGGTCGTGGACTTTCACATCCAAACGGCCGGACTCGATGCCTTTGCCGAGGATGCTTTCGCCCAGGAGGCCATCCAGCATGCGGGGAAAGAGCGTCAGGACATCGATGTGCATGGGGAATTTGCTGGACGCGGAGGCCGCGGAGGGCACGGAGACTATCAAAATCGGCCAAAAACAAAACCCCGGAACGATGTCCGAGGTTTGTGGCTGCGGGCTTCGTGCCCTTCGCGGTCTCCGCGTCGGGAACCAGTTCAGGCCGTTGCGGTGGCGGCGGCGCGGCGGGCGCGCTTGATCATCGCATGGAGCGTATCGGTGGGCTTCGCGCCCTTGCTCAGCCAGTAGTCCACGCGGGCCAGATCGACATTGAAACCCTTGGCCTTGGCGCGGGGATCGTAGGTGCCGATGGACTCGACCGGATCGCCATCACGGCGCGAGCGGGCTTCGGCGACAACCACGCGATAATGCGGCTGATGGGTGGTGCCAACGCGGGTGAGACGGATTTTAAGTGCCATGTGCAGTGTTTTTCAGAGCGTTACTTGTTTGGAAAAGCCGTGGAGCAGACCGCCCGATAAATGGCTTGTCAAGCACCGACTCCCCCTGCTCCTTCAACCCCTTTATGAAAGCTGGAATCGTCGGTCTCCCTAACGTGGGCAAGTCCACACTCTTCAATGCCCTCACCCGCTCCCGCAAGGCGGAGGCCGCGAATTACCCGTTCTGCACCATCGACCCCAATGTGGGCGTCGTGACCGTGCCCGACGAGCGCGCCTACGTCCTGCAGAAGATCGCGAAGACCAATGTCGTGATTCCCGCGGTCATCGAGTTCGTCGACATCGCCGGCCTCGTCGCGGGGGCCAGCAAGGGCGAGGGGCTGGGCAACCAGTTCCTAGCCACCATCCGCGAAGTGGATGCCATTGTGCAGGTTGTGCGCTGCTTCGAGGATCCCGACGTCGTCCATACGATGGGCAGCGTCGATCCCGTGCGCGACATCGAGGTGATCACCACCGAGCTCGTGCTCGCCGACCTCGAGGCGGTCGCCAAGCGCATCGACAAGACGCAGAAGAAGGCCAAATCCGGCGACAAGGAAGCCATCGCCGAGATGGCCTTGCTCGAAAAGCTCAGTCCCCACCTCAATTCCGGCAAGACCGCCAACACCATGGAGGCCAATGAGGATGAGCGGGCGCAAATGAAGCTGTTCCAGCTGCTCACCGCCAAGCCCGTGCTCTTCGCCTGCAACGTCGCCGAGGGCGACCTCGCCAACGCCGAGGAGATCAGCTTCGTCAAGCAGGTGGCCGGCTACGTGCAGACCCACCACGATGCAGCCTATGTACCGATCAGTGCCCGCATAGAATCCGAACTCGTCGACCTCAGCCCCGAGGAGGCCAAGGAGTTCCTGAAGGATCTCGGGGTCTCCGATTCCGGTGTCTCCAATCTCATCAAGGCGAGTTATGAGCTGCTCGGGCTGCAGACCTATTTCACAGCCGGTGAGAAGGAAGTGCGCGCCTGGACCATCCACAAGGGCTGGAAGGCCCCGCAGGCCGCCGGCGTCATCCACACCGATTTCGAAAAGGGCTTCATCAAGGCCGAAGTGGTTTCCTATGATGACCTCGTGCGCCTCGGCAGCGTCGCCGCCGCCCGTGATGCCGGAAAATACCGGCTTGAAGGCAAGGAATACGTCTTTCAGGACGGCGACGTGGCGCTGTTCCGGTTCAATAATTGACCCGGAACGGCCTCCCGGGGTCGAAGCGAAGCGGTCCATTGGGTTGCATAAAGGTCAGCCAGCCCTATAATAAGGTTTGTCATGACCCTAACAGAAACATGGTCGCGGGCGGTATCCGGGTGCAACTGGCCCTGTGTGCGCGCCATTGCGGCCTTTCTGTTCATCGTCGCCTTGTGCGTCAGCGTCTCAGCCCAAGTGCTTTATTGGGATACCAATGCAAAGACCGCGGGCGCCGGGGCCACGCCAACCGGAACTTGGTCCACCAGTGGCGCACAGAAGAAATGGTCAACCAATGCGTCCGGCACGGTCAATCCCGTGGCCTGGACGTCGGGGCGAGATGCCGTCTTCAGCGCCGGCACCGATGCGATCAACAGCTATACGGTCACGGTTTCCGGGACCCAGAATGTCTCCAGCATCAATGTTGAGGAAGGATCCCCCATCTTCACCGGCGGCACGGTCAACTTCAGTGATGCCACGCCCGGGCTGACCATCGCCAGCGGCAGCACACTGACCATTGCCACCACCATCCTGACCAGCACCACCGGCAACCTGAACCTTGGCGGCGGCGGCGTGCTGGATCTCCAGACGGACCTCAGTTTGGGGGGCACATTCGCCTTTGGCGGCGGCACTTTGCGCCTCACGGATGCCGATCTCGTGATCGGGACCCTGAATATCACCGCCAACTCGGTCATCGATTTCGCCGGTAGCGCCTCCACCCTGACCCTCTCCAATCTCGTGCTCGGTGGCGGCGTCACCCTCACAATCCTCAACTGGACCCACGCCGTCGACTACTTCACCTCCGCCGCCTGGTCCGGCGCCACCTACAACACCATGGGAAGTTCGCCCATGAATCAGGTTGCTTTCAGCGGATTTTCCGCCGCTGAAACGGGCTGGGATTCCTTCGACAATCAAATCCGGCCGAACGTGCCTGAACCCGCTACCTACGGCGCACTCTTCTTGGGTGCCGTCAGCCTGCTCTATTGCTGGCAGCGCCGCCGCGAAAACTGACACCCTGGGTGAGTACAGGCCTGAATGGTGGAACCGTTCAGACTGAGGAATGAACCTTAAAGCCAACTGCTTGCAGTGCAGGCAGGAGGGTCCAGCATCAAGTCGTGGCCAGGATTTTCCCATCGTTTGGAGCCATCGGTTTGCTCGGCCTGGTCATTGGCGGTCCGCTTGTTTCCGCGTCGTCGTTGAAAGTACACTACGTTGCCGGCCACTACGTCGCCGCCTCACCCCGGCCCGAAGTCCTGCCCGGTGGTGAAGCCGGCCGAATGGCCCGCCAGCTGGCCGCTGCCAACCCCGGCGCCTTTGTCGTCCGCGGCTGGGGGCGGTCCATGCAGCCACTCTACCCGAGCGGCACCCTGCTCGTGGTGCAGCCGGTGCCCTTTGCGGCGCTGCAGCGCGGCATGACGGTGATGTTTCGCAACCGGGCCAATCACTCGGTCACCCATGTGCTGGTCGCGCGGACTTCCGATGGCTGGCGCACCGCCGGCCTGAACAACCGGCGGGACGACTATGTCTGCGTGCACGCCGGCAACATCGCCGGCGTCGTCATTGCCGCCTTCACCGAGGTGGAGCACCGGCTGGTCGCCCTGCGCTGAGCCGGCGCGTTCCGGAACCTGTCAGTGTGTGCGTCCGCCCGCGGCCCGCAGGTCCTGTTTGCGGCGCAATGCCACCCTGAGGGTCACCTCGATCGCGCGCAACATCACCTCCAGCGCCAGGCTTGGCTGACCCGGGCCGGCCTGTTCCGGCAGCCATGGCAGGTGCACAAATCCGCCCCGCACACCGCGGCGACGGCGCAGGGCGTGCATCAGGCCGTAGAAAACATGATTGCAGACGAAGGTGCCGGCCGTCTGCGAAACGGCGGCGGGAATGTTGCGTGCCTGCAGCGCCGCCACGATGGCCTTGATCGGCAGCGTGGACCAATACGCGGCCGGGCCGTGTTGCACGATCGGGCGGTCAACGGGTTGCTTCCCGGCATTGTCCGGGATGCGGGCATCGTCGACATTGATCGCGATGCGCTCCGGTGTGATCTCGGCGCGTCCCCCCGCCTGGCCGAGACAAACCACCAATGCGGGATCGAGCCGCCGGATTTCACGCTTGAGCACGGTCATCGCCTCGCCAAACCGGCAGGGCAGCACGATACCTGCGATGGCATGCCGGCCCAGTTTCCGTCCATGCATACGCCGGACTATCTCGGCCGAGGGATTCACCGTGGCGCCGTCAAACGGCTCGAACCCCGTCAGCAAAACCGGTTGGGCGGATTTCTTCACGATTCAAAACCGGTACACGCAAGCGTACATGACCACGACATTGAAAATCCAGATGGCGGCGGCCATCGGCAGCTGCGCCTTGATGACGGCGTTGCGGTCGGGGAGCTCGAGCAGCAAGGCCGGCACCAGGTTGAAATTCGCCGCCATCGGCGTCGCGAGGGTCCCGCAATAGCCGGACAGCATCCCGAGCGCCCCCATGATCGCCGGGTTGCCGCCGTGGGCGGTGACAATGAAAGGCAGGCCGATGCCCAGGGTCACCACCGGGAAGGCCGCGAACGCGTTGCCCATGATCATCGTGAACAGCGCCATCGCGCCGCAATACGCCACGACCGCCACCAGCGGCAGATCCACCGGCAATCCCGCCGCCACCAGCTGCGCCACCACCTCCCCGACCCCGGCGCGCCCAAAAATCCCGCCCAGGGCCGCCAGCAGCTGCGGCAGGAGCAGGGTCCAGCCCAGCACCTGCAACAGCCGGCCGCCCTCGTGCAACGGCTCGCCCCACGGGGCCCGGGTGACGCGCAACGCCAGCAACAGGCCGGCGATGGTGGCGAGTCCGAGCGAGACCTGCGTCACGTGCGCCGGATTGACCAGGGCCACGGAACCGATCCGGAGGCGGTCAAAGGTGAAGGTGCCCACCAGCACGATGAGCGGAATCAGGACGGTCGGCGCGAGCAGGCGGTTGCCCGTGCGCTCCGCGGCGGCGAGGCGTTCCGCGGGGTCGGACTTGACGGCCTGGGGAGCCGATACCTGCCGGGACGCGGCGAGGATCACCAGCACCACGACCAGGTAGCCCACCGCCACCAGGGGCAGCATTTTGCCCGCGGAGAAAATGACCGCCAGCAGCATCCAAAAAAAGGCCGAACCCCACCGCTTGGGATGCCCGGCATGGCGCAGGATGCTCAGCGCGGTGAACGCCAGATAGATCCCGGCCAGCCAGTAGAAATAATCCAGTCTGAGCAGCGTCACGGCCGCGGTCCTCCGACTTTGGCCGACCCCGCGGCCAGGGATTGGTCCAGAGCCCGGCAGCGCCACCAACCCACGGCCACCACCCAGCAGGCCGTGGGCAGTCCCCACCAGGCGAGGTGCATGATTTCAACCGGCACGCCGACGGAATCAAAGAAGCCCTTCATCAGGAGGACCGGTCCGATCGCCACCATGATGTCGTCGGCGAAAAAATTGCCCGTGTTCTCCGCGGCCGCCGCCTGGGCGCGAATGCGCATGGTCTGGGCCTCGCTGAGACTTCCCTGCCGGGCCCGGGCGGCCCCTTCCGCCATCGGGGCGATGAGCGGCCGCACCATGGATGCGTGGCCGCCGATGTTCAGCCCCAGCATGCTCGTGCCCTCCCGCATGACTTGGTAAAGCAACAGCACGCGGCCAGCCGTCGCCGCCCCGGCGCGCCTGATGAGGATCGCCGCCCGTTCCTGCAGGCCGTGCCTTTCCAGCAGTCCGATCACCGGCATCATCAAAATGACCGGGAGCGTCATGAAGCGGTTCTCGATGAAAAACTCCCCGAGCAGGCGCATGACTTCATCGAAGGAAAAGCCGGCGATGAGCCCGGTGGCCACGCCGGCCACCAGCACTGTGAGCAGGGTGTTGAGGCGCAGGACAAAACCCAGCGCCACTAGCAATATGCCGATGAGTTTGATCATGGACCGGGTGCGGCAAGGGTGATCCCGACGGACTGCAATTCCTCCCGCAGCCGGCGCGCAAAGGCCAGGGCATGCGGTCCGTCGCCGTGCAGGCACACCGTGCCGGCCCGGATCGGCACCTCGGTACCGTCGGTCGCCCGTACCACGCCCGTGCTGATCATCCGTTGCACCTGCGCCACGGCGATCGCCGCATCGGCAATCAACGCATCGGGACGGCCGCGTGGAGTCAGCGTGCCGTCGCGTTGGTAGGTGCGATCGGCAAAAACCTCGGGCACAACCAAAATGTCCGCCGACTGACGCGCCATCCTTTCAAGTTCGCTCCCGGCCAGGGCATAGATGACCGGATGCTTTCCGGCAGTCCGTATCGCCGCCACCACCGCTTCGGCCAGCCGGCGGTCATGCGACACCTGATTATAGAGCGCGCCATGCAGCTTCACATGGCGGACAACGGCTCCCGTCTGCGCGGCGATGACCTGCAACCGCCGGATCTGACGCAACACCAGTTCCGCCGCCTCGGCGGGCTCCCGGCGCCCGAAGTTCGCCCGGTCGGCGAATCCCGGATGGGCGCCGATGGCGACACCGTGCCGGCGGGCCAGCGCCACGGTCGCCCGCATCGTGGAATCATCGCCCGCATGTTCGCCGCACGCGATGTTGGCCGATGTGATGAGGGGCATCAGGGCGGCGTCCGGGCCGGTGCCTTCGCCCAGATCACAATTGAGATCGATGGTTTTCATCGGCGTTTCTGGGCCAGTCCCTCGCGCAAGAATGCCAGCGCGTGCTCACGCGCCCGGAGCAACCGGTGCGCTTCGGCGAGGGAGACTTCGGTCAACCGCACCAGGTCCGCCGGCCGCAACTGCGCCAGGAGCGGCAGGTCCACGCTGATCACATGGGCCAGCTGCGGATAGCCGCCGATGGTCTGCGCATCAGCCCCCAGCACGATCGGCTGGCCATCCGGCGGCACCTGCACCGTGCCCGGGGCCACGGCGGTTGAATCCAGTTCGTCCGCCACCGCACGCGCCAAGGGTGCGCCCTGCAGCCGGAGACCCATGCGGTCGGATTGCGGGTGAACCTCGAATTCCGCCTTGTGCCACTGCGGACTGAATTCTGCGGCCTGCGCGCCCGCCAGCACCCGCAGGGTCGGATTGGCCGCATAGGCCGGCAGGATCCGGGGATCAATGTGCCAGTTGCCGGCGACCAGTGCACGTTCCGGCGGCGTCACCGTCAGCACGTCCCCATTGCGCAAAGCCCGGCCCCGCCAGCCACCCCACCCCGCGCGCAGGTAAGTGCCGCGGCCCGCCAGCACCACGGGCACGTCAAAACCGCCCGCCACCGCGACGTAAGCGCGGCAGCCGGTGGCAAATTGCCCCCACCCGATGCGGGTCCCCGCTTTGAGGAAATGCGGCCGCCAAGGCTCCAGCCCGCCGGCCGTCGCTCCCGTCACCGCCACGATGGTATCATCCCCGAACTCCAGCTCCGCCCCCACGCGCGTCATCTCCAGGCCGGCGGCAGCCTCGTCATTGCCTACCAACAGATTGGCGATCCTCAGGGCAAATGCGTCCATGGCGCCGCCCACCGGCACGCCCGCCGCCCGCAGCCCGGGCCGGCCTAGGTCCTGGATGGTCGAAAGCATGCCGCCGCGCAGGACCTTCACTTCCATGCGGCAAACTCCTCGGGCGAAATCACCCGGAATTTCACGCGGTCACCCACGCGCAGCAGGGCCGGAGCGGCGGCGTCCGCGCGGAACAGACCCAGCGGGGTGCGTCCAATGAGATTCCAGCCGCCGGGAGAAGCCTGCGGATAGATTCCGGAATACGGCCCGCCGATGCCGATGCTGCCCGCGGGCACGGTCAGGCGCGGCGTCGCGAGCCGGGGCGTATGCAGTTTCTTCGGCAGGCCGGTCAGGTAGGGAAATCCGGGGGTGAAGCCCACGGCCGCCACGTGATAGTCCGCCCGGCCATGCAGTTCCGCCACTTTGCCCGGATCCAGGCCCGCGTGCGCCGCCACCCGCCCGAGGTCGGGAGCATGCTCCGGGCCATAACAAACCGGGATGATCACCTCGCGCGTCCGCTTGCCGGCGTATTTGCCCGGTTTCCGCGCCCGCTGCTCGATGCGTTCAAGCCACGCCTCGAAGTCGGGCACCTTCGCCGGATCATAGTAGAGGGTGACCGTGCCGAAGGCGGGCACCACCTCCACCATCCCGGGCGGCGGGTCGCCGGCCAGTGATTCCGCCATGGCCAGCGCCTCGCCGTGGCTGGCCGACTCCGCCCCGGAACCGAACTCGATCTTCAGACCGGTGTCGCCCATGGGTGCGAGTCGCATCGGGCCATCTTCAATCCGGGTGCGCGGCTGGCAAGTTCCGAACTGTCCGCCTCGCGCCAAATGGCCGGCCGGGGCCCGGATTCTTTGTGTCGAGCCAATTGGGAAGATATCAATTTGCCAAATATCCCGAATGCGCCCGGCTCATTTGGACAGCTTCCTCATTGCGCGCGGAACAATCCCTCACCTAATCTGACTTCGATGGAATCGCCCAATCCGACCAAATACAGCCAAGCCCTAGTCGGACAACTGCGCACATCGCAGATCTACCGCGATTACGAGAAGGCGTTTCGCGAGACCACCGGCCTGCCCATCAGCCTGCGTCCCATTGATGCGTTTGACCGTCCGCACCACGGCGATCCCAAGGAAAATCCGTTCTGCATGCTGATCGCGCAGACCAACCAAAGCTGTGCCGCCTGCCTCCAGCTGCAGCGCAAGGTGGAGGAGGAAGCGAAGCTCGAGCCGATGTCCCTGAAATGTTTCGCCGGGCTGTGCGACTCCGCGGTGCCGATCCGCGTCGGCGAAAACCTCATCGCGTTTCTGCAGACCGGACAGATCCTGCTGCAGAAGCCGTCGAAGGCCCAGTTCAAGCGCACCACGCAGCAGCTCATCAAGTGGGGTACGCAGGTGGACCTGAAAAAACTCGAGGAGGCTTATTTCCAGACCCGCGTACTCACCAAGCAGCAATACGAGTCCATCATTCGCCTGCTCTCGATTTTCGCACAGCACCTTTCGAGCCTCAGCAACCAGCTCACGGTCCGCGACCAGACGGCCGAGTCACCCACCGTGTCGAAGGCGCGGCTCTACATCACCGAGCACCAGGACGAGGCCATCTCGCTCAACCAGGTGGCGCAGGCCGTGAACATGAGCGCCTTCTATTTCTGCAAGAC
>JBIJDP010000557.1:0-2734 GCA_044344065.1 Opitutaceae bacterium | reverse complement strand
TTCACACCGGAGCGCTTGGGGCGCGGCACGCTCAGGACGGCCGAGCCGGGTGGGCCTGCCGGCCCACCCGGCTCATCCGTCCGCAACCCCACCCGCACAGAACCGACTTTGCGCAGGTGTCATCACGGACGAACACGCGCACCCTACCACATCCGCAAGCAACAAGGGGCGCAGCTTGACTGCGCCCTCGCCGAATCATGCTTCTGAGCATCGAACCCATGAGAAAATAAAAAGAGCCACAGATGGTTAATATTCTCCATGCCCTACGTGGTCCGTTTTCTTTATGTGTTTTTTGAGCCTTTTGTGGCCAACATCCTTGGTACATCCGCCAAATCGGTGCTACCTCTCATCCTCAAGTTGAAAAACCGCCCCTCCTGCCCGGCATGAAACTCCCACCTAGCCTGATCCTGATGCTCTCCACCCTGTCCCTGACCGCCCAACCCGCCCCCGGCGAACTCTGGCTCGACCTGATCGAAGGCGAGGAAACCTCGGAGGCCGCCGTGATCGAGGACCTCGCCACCGCCGGCGTCATCTACGTCGGCGAGGCGCACACCATCGCCCGGCACCACGCCATCCAGCTGCACCTGCTGCAATCGCTCGCCGCCCGCGGGCTGCCGCTGGTGCTCTGCCTGGAACAGCTCGAGGCCCGCGACCAGGCCGCCGTTGACCGCTTCAATCGCGGCGAGATCGATTTCGACACCCTCGCCCGCGACATTGACTGGGTCAAAAAATGGAAGAACTTCGCCGACTACCGCCCGCTCTGCGAATTTGCCCAAAAATCGGGCATTCCCGTCCAGGCCCTCAATGCCCCGGCCGGTGTCATCCGTGCCATCAGCCGCGGCGGCGGCCTGGACAAGCTGCCGGCCGACCAGTGCGCCCTCATCGCCGCCGAGATCAAGACCGACGATCCCGTGTACGAACGCATGATGAATCTCTCGCTGGCCGTGCACATGGCCATGGATCCCGCCAAGCTGCGTCCGGTCTTCGAGGCCCAGGTCGCCCGCGATGAAACCATGGCGGCCAACATCGTCGCCGCCCGCCGGATCGCGACCACGCCGGACCGGCCCCGCACCGCGTTTGTGCTCGTCGGCGCCGGCCATGTGCGCCACGGCCTCGGCACCGCCGACCGCGTGCGCCGCCGCGAGCCCGGCATCGTCGAGCGGATCGTACTGAGCACCGAGAGCGGCCAGCTGGTCCTGAGCGAATCCGACAAGGCCGCCGCCCGCGACATCTCCATCTCCCACGCGCAGTTCCGGGAGATCGGCCGTCCGCCCGGCGATTACCTCCATATCCTGCCCCTGGTGCAGGCCGTTGGGGCGAAATAACCGACCCTCCGTTTATCCCGCGTATAGACCAAGCAGCCTATTATACGGCTGTTCGTCGCTAACCGCTTGGCGCAATTCAATCGCCGTGCCAATTTGCGGCCATGCGTTCCCTGAAATCCCTCCTGGCGGTCTGCGCCGCGTCGATCACTGCGCCCCTGTTTGCCGTCCCGGCGCTCCCGCCCCGCATCACCGCCCCGACCGACTCCGCCGTCTTCCGGCGTTTCACCCTCGATAACGGCCTGAAGGTCCTCCTGGTCTCCGACCCGAAGTTCAACAAGTCCGGCGCCGCGCTCGCCGTGCAGACCGGCCAGATCGACGATCCCGCCGACCGCGAGGGTCTCGCGCACTTCCTCGAGCACATGCTCTTCCTCGGCACCGAGAAGTATCCCGAGGTCGCCGACTACGGCAATTTCATCAAGTCCAACGGCGGCTACAACAACGCCTACACCACCAGCGACCACACCAATTACCAGTTCGAGATCCGCCACGAGGCGCTGGCCGGCGCACTCGACCGCTTCGCCCAGTTCTTCATCGCCCCGCGCTTCAACCCCGAATACACCGGCCGCGAGATCAACGCGGTGCACAACGAGGCCATGCGCCATGTGCAGAACGACCAGCGCCGGCTGATCGGCGTCTCGCGCGAGCTGTACGCCCCCGGCAGCGGCGAGAGCAAGTTCTCCACCGGCAACAAGGACACGCTCGCCGGCGCCACCCCCGCGGCGGTGCGCGCCTTTTACGAGACCCACTACACCGCCGACCGCATGGCCCTGGTCATCGCCGGCAAGGCCCCGCTCGACGAATTGGAAAAGCACGCCCGCACCCTCTTCACCGCCATCCCGCGTCGCGACGTCGCCACGGTGGTGCGCGAACCCGTGTTCCTGCCCCGCAAGTCCGCCCTGCGCCTCGCCCTCGCCGAGCCGATCAAGGAACTGCGCCAGCTGAACCTCGAGTTCGTCATTCCCGCCACGCGGCCCGACTTTGCCAGCAAGCCCGACGAACTTCTCACCCAGTTGATTTCCTATCCCGGCCCGGGCGGGCTGGTGGAAATGCTCAAGCGCGAGGGTCTGGTCAACGGGCTCGGCGCCTACACCTGGGAACGCACCAGCGAGTACGGCTCGCTCATGATCAATGCCGACCTCACGCCCTCCGGCCAGGAACAGCAGGCGCGCGTGCTCCAGCTGATCTTCAGCTACCTCGGCCACCTGCGCGCCGCGGCGTTCCCCGCCGACTTCTACCGCGAACGGGCCCGCATTGCCGCGCTGAATGAAACCTTCAAGGATCGCGGCGAGGGCGCCGATCTGGTCACGCGCCTCGCGAGCCAGGTGTTGTTCTTCCCGCTGGAAGTCGCCGAACGCGCCCCGGATGTCTGGGGGGAGCCCGACGAGGCCGCCTACCGCCGCCTGCTCGGC
>JBIJDP010000556.1:0-2735 GCA_044344065.1 Opitutaceae bacterium | reverse complement strand
AGGCCGGTCTAAACCCCGGCGGCGCCGGTCGGGCCGTCGTGGCCGATCCCGAGACCACCGAGCTCAACCAGCTCCTCGCCGCCTTCGCCCGCGGCCAGACCACGGTGACGCTCGGCCGCCAGCGCCTCGTCCTCGACAACTTCCGCTTCATCGGCGACGTCGGCTGGCGCCAGAACATGCAGACCTTCGACGCCCTCACCGTGCAGGACAAGTCCCTGGCTAAAATCACCCTCACCTACGCCTACCTCGATCAGGTCAACCGCGTGTTCAGCCGCCGCCATGCGCAGGGGCAATGGGATTCCGACTCGCATGTGTTCAACGCCAGCTACGCCGGCTGGCTCGCCGGCACGCTCACCGGCTACGCCTACCTGCTGGATTTCGACAACGCCGCCGCCAACTCCTGCGCCACCTGGGGCGCGAGCTTTGCCGGCACCCGCCCGCTCAACGCCGACGTAAAATTCGCCTACCGCCTCGAGGCCGCCACCCAATCCGACTACGGTTCCAGCACCCTGAATTACTCTGCGGTTTACCTGGCGCTGGAGGCCGGACTCACCGCTCAGGCCGGCGGCCTCATGCTCGGCCACGAGACGATGGGGTCCGACCGAAACGTCGGTTTCAAGACCCCGCTCGCCACCCTGCACGCATGGAACGGCTGGGCCGACCTCTTTCTCACCACGCCCGCCGCCGGCCTGCGCGACACCTATGTCAAGGCCACGGCTAATCTACCGGCAAACATCGCCCTCACGGCCTTTTACCACCGGTTTGAAGCGGACGCCGGCGGCGCGAAACTGGGTGATGAAACCGACCTCCAGCTCGCCCGGAAATTTGGCAAGTACCTCACCGGCCTGGTGAAACTCGCCGACTTCCGCCGCGACTCGGCCGCCTACCCCGATGTGAAAAAAGTTTGGGCCCAGGTGGAATTCGTTTACTGATCACTCCCATGGCTGCGCCCAAATTCAAAGTCTTCGACGTCCGTCCCTACCTCGCCCGCGGCGAGGAACCCCTGCCGCTCATCCGCGCCCGGGTGGACGCGCTGACCGCCGGCCATGGCGTGACGATTGTCGCGCCCTTCATGCCCGCCCCGTTGATCGAACTGCTCAGGAGCGAGGGCTTCCAGTCCACGATGGAGCACCGGGCCGACGGGTGTTGGGCCGTAAACTTCTGGCGGGAATGACGGCCTCCCCGATGCCAGGCTGCCAAGCCCTCCCGGCTCCGGCGGGTCGTCCGTGAACTTTTCTCGCTGACCGTCCACCGCCCGGCGCCTATTCGCGGGCCTCGGCACCTACACCTTCACCTACGCCCACGGGCTGTCGTATTTTTCCAACGATCCGCCGTCAGGCCGAGCCTGAGGACCGGCCATTTCATGTCCATCAGGGCGCACCCGGCCGCCCCCAGCGCAAGCATGGCTAGGGGCAGCCGCTCACAGACCAACAGTTTCGGAATGGGGTCGGGCATGACAAACGGCCTATTCATGGGGGCGAACAGTCCGGCTGAACCGAGCATAAGCCTTCTACCCGGTTGCGGCTAAGCAATAATTGCCCAAAACATGCGGCCCCGTGCCCCGCCGAAACATGACCTGGGTCAAGGCGGGGATCTGCCTTCGGGTATAATGTCCGGCCCGTCTCACTGCTGCATGAAAAAGAACACCCTGCTCTCCCCCGCCGAATCCGGCACCTGCTCGCTGCTCGATCCGGTGCAAAATGTCGCCCACGGCATCGTCAGCCGCGCGGTGCTCACCACGCCGGCGCTGCGCCTCACGCTGTTCCATTTCGCCGCGGGGCAGGAACTCTCCGAGCACACCAGCAAGGCCCGCGCCCTCGTGCAGATCCTGACCGGCACCTGCAAATTCTCCGTCGGCCCCGCCGTGCACATCCTCAAGCCCGGCGACCTCCTCCACCTGCCCCCCGGCGCCCCGCACGCCGTCAGCGCCCCCGAAGCCTTCTCGATGCTGCTCACGCAGGTGACCGAGCCCGCCGCCGGCTGAAGCGCCCCCGGTCCTTTGTCACGTAATACGTGACAAAGGCGAGGGCCGCGCCGCCCTTTCATATTCTCCCCATGGACAAATCCCTGCTCCTGGCCTTGGAAGAGCGGCGGCCGCAAATTCGCGCCCGCTGGGAAACCCTGCTGCGCATCGAGCGCGTCGAAACGCCCCTGGCCAATCCCGACACGCTCGTCTTCATGTTCGATCACACGCTCGACGCCGTGCTCAATGCCCGGCCCGGGCGGCCCGAGGAACCGCTGCAATCCCGCCCCCGTTGCCGCTGCGACTGCAATCCGATGCGCGTCTATTACTTCGCCCTCGAACAGGCGCTGATGGAGACCCTGATTCACCTTCCGGCCGGACAACCGGCCCTCAGCGCCAAGGCCCGGGTCGCCGCCGTCACCGAGCTCTGCACGACCCTGCGCCGCATCGCCCGGCAGGAACTGGCCGTGTTCGACCAGATCTGCGTGCGGCGGCGGCGCCGCCGTCGCCCCACGGCCAAGCCGGCCGATTACGCGATCTGAGGGTCCCCCGGATGTAGGGCCGGGCCTTGGTCCGGCCTCGCGAACGCAGCACTGCGCCCCCTTCAGCTGCGCGTGGCCCAGGTGAAGAACCGGTTCGCCTGGGAGCGCGACCGCCCTCGGTCGCAATGTAACCGCAATCGGAAGAAATCCGCGAAGACTGCCGAGCCGATCAGCGCGTGGAGATTTCGTTGATATGAGCCTCAGCGCACAATTGCGACCGAGGGCGGTCG
>JBIJDP010000554.1:0-2738 GCA_044344065.1 Opitutaceae bacterium | reverse complement strand
GGCGGGCACCTGCACGAGCAGGGAGCAGACGGTGAACAGCAGGGTGTTGCCCACGGCGGACCAGAACATCGGGTCGCCGAGGATGAAACGGAAATTGTCCAGGCCGACGAAGACCGTGGTCTTGGGTCCGTAGGTTTGCTCGAAGGAGAGCACCAGCGAGCGGGTGAAGGGCCAGGCGAAGAAGGCGCCGAACACGAGGAGATACGGCGCCAGGAAAAACCAGGGGACGAGCGCGGCTTGGGGGCGGCCGGATTTCATGGGACGTGCCGGGCTTGGAAGACGTTATGACGCATGAGGTGGAGGATCTTCCTTTGCGCGGCGTCGAGCTGGCGCCGCGCCTCGGGTTCGACGGCGGCCGGATCGGTCAGGCCGTTCTGCTCGACGTGGCGGCAGACGGCCACGACGGCGTCGCCGAGGATGCTCCCGGCGGACGAATAATAGGGGGAGGAGATGCGCTCCGGGACATCGGCCGCGAGGTTGAGGTAGAGCCGGCCGAGCGGCTGGCGGCTGAAGAACTCATCGGGTTCGTCGTAGCAGGGCAGCGACCAGTTGGCCTTGATGGGACTCACGATGCGGTAGGTGGCGTAAAGGTGGCGGGCCGTCTCGGGGGCAAAGTAGAGCTGCTTGGCGAAGGCCCACGCAGCGTCGGGATCCCGGCAGGCCTTGGTCATGCCGAGCATGGTGCCGCCCAGCACGGAGGTGCGCCGGCCGCCCTTTGCCCATGCGGGCAGGGGCATGACCTTGAACTTGCCGGCCATGTTGGGGAGGTAGTTGCGCATGGCGCCGGCCATCCAGTCGGGGGCGATGAAGGCGAGCATGTAGCCTTCCTCGGCGAGCTTGATGGCGGAGGGTCCGGCGATGCCGGCCTCGGCGGTGACGCGGCCGGGTCCGGCGTACCAGGTGGCCATGCGGGCAATGCAATGGATGTTGATCTCCGAGTTGAGGGTCGGCCGGCCGTCGCGTGCGAACAGGCCGCCGCCGGCCTGCATGAGGAGAACCTCGTGCTGACCGAGGCTGGTGGGCGAGACGTTGAGCAGGAAGCTGTCCATGCGCCCGTCGCCGTCGCGGTCGCGCATGAGGGAACGCATGATCCGGAAATAGTCCTCCCATGTCTCGATCTTGGTGACGTCGATGCCGGCGGCCTCCACGATGTCGGCCCGGTAGAGCAGCATCACGGGATGCACGTCGTGGGGCAGGCCGTAGATGCGGCCCTGCCAGGACCAGGGGCTGAACGAGGGCTCGTTGATGGCGGAGCGGAGGTGCTCACGCTCCAAGCGGTCGGTGAGGTCGATGAAACCGATGTCGCGGGCTGGTCCGGCGAAGACCTGGCCGATGTAGCTGCGCTCCACCTCGATCAGGTCGCCGACCGGCGTATCGGAGTAAAACCCCGAGAGCATGCGCGTCAGCAGCGAAGGCCCGGTGAGCGTGCTGACCCGCACGGGCAGGCCGGGGTGCTGTGGATTCCAGAGCTTGGCTGTGTCGGCGGCGACGCCCGCGTGGGTGCGGTCGAAGGTCCAGAACTGCAGCCCGTCGGTCGGTTCCTCCGGCTGGAGCAGCACCAGCGTGGTCGAGACCGCGGCCAGGATCACGACCAGGACGAGGCCGAAGGAAATGTAACGCAGCATGGAGCGAGTCGGACGGACACTGTTGTTGCGCGGCCGATGGTGGCGGTAAACTCAAATTAACATCCAACATTCAACGTCCAACATCGAACTTCCAAGGTATGAGATGGTGGCTTGAACGTCAGGGGGAAGGAGGAGGTCGGTGAACACTCAACGCTTAACTTTTAACGCTTAACGCTCAAGTGATGCCAGGCAGCTGCCTGGCCCTTGGTCCGGTCCTTGGAAGTTAAGCGTTGGATGTTGAATGTTCGACGTTCGCCCGGGCCGCCGCGGCCCGGGCGTCAGCCTTTGACCGCGCCGCTGGTCAGCCCGGAGATGAATTCCTTCTGCAGGAGCAGGAAGAGGCACATCACGGGTGAGATGGACACGATGGTGCCGGCCATGATGACGCCGTAATCGGTGCCGTAGAGTCCCTTGAGGTTATTCAACGCGACAGAGAGGGGATGCAGTTCCGGCGACTGGAGGATGATCTGCGGGCTGATGAAATTGTTCCAGGTGCCCATGAAGCTGATCATGAGGAAGGCGCCCAGCATCGGGCGGACGAGGGGGAGCACGAGTTCGAAGAAGATGCGGATCTCACCGGCGCCGTCCATGCGCGCGGCCTCGATGAGCTCGTCCGGTACGCTGTTGAGCATGGCCTGGCGGAAGAGGAAGACGCCGAACGCAGGGGCGAGGCCGGGCAAAATGAGGCCCGTGTAGGTGTCGAGCAGGTCGAAATTGTACAGGAGCTGGAAGCTCGGCGCGAGCAGGAGCGGCCCGGGGATGATGAGGGCGGAGAGGACGATGCCCATGACGGTGTCGCGGCCGCGGAAGCGGTGCTTGGCCAGGGCGTATCCGCCCATGGCGCAGCAGAGGACCGTGAGGAGGGAGCTGACCGACGCGAGGAGGATGGAGTTGTGCAGCGCGCGGGGCAGGCCGAGGTCGGTGAAGAGGCGCGCGAAATTGACGAGGGTCAGGCGATCCCAGCCGATGCCGAGCCAGCCGTCGCCGGCCGGCAGGAACAGGGTGGCGGCGAAGTCGTACTTGGACTTCAGCGCGCCGCACACCATGTAGGCGAAGGGGACCAGGGTGAGCGCGGCGAAGAAGACCAGCAGGCCGTACAGGAGGACGTTGGCG
>JBIJDP010000555.1:0-2738 GCA_044344065.1 Opitutaceae bacterium | reverse complement strand
CTGGTTTTTGATCTCGACGAGGTAGCGGTTCAGCGAATCCACCCGGCGGGCCAGGATGGTCGCGAGATGAATGGCCGCGTCGGGGTGTTCCCGGAAGAATACGCCGGGATTGGTGACCTGGCGGAAGGTCGCCGGTGTGCGGGTGCGCACCGTGGCGGTCGGAAGCGTGGCCAGCAGCCACGACATCTCCCCAAGCACGGCGCCGGGCTCGTAGATCTGGGCGATGAGCACACCTCCCTTGATGACCTCCAGTTCACCCTGCTCCAGCAGGAGGACCCCGGCAAAGGGCCGCCCTTCTTCAATGACGACCCGACCGGCCGGCACGCTGATTTGAGGGGCCGAAATGAGAGTGGTTATATCCATCTGGTTGGCCGGTGCAGCCACCACCGGTTAGCAGCTTCCACGCCAGCCGGACTGTCCTGCAGCGGCAGGTTTGCCACCGGGACACCCCGGGGCACCTTCAGCTCCCCCGCCCCTGCCCCATGTCCACCGCGACCCTCATCCAGCTAGGCGTCTTCTTCGCCCTCAACGCGCTCGTCGCCCTCGTCACCTGGCTGCACTGCCGGCGGGCGGCGCGTTCAACCAGCGACACCCGGGAATATTTTCTGGCCGGCGGCACGCTCGGCTGGGTCTTCATCGCCGGTTCGCTCACGCTGACGAACATCAACACCGACACCCTCGTCGGCTGGAACGGCAACCAGATGCTGCTCATCGCCTGCTGGGAACTCGCCGGCGTGCCCGGGCTCATCCTCCTCGCGAAGGTCTTCGTGCCGCTCTACTATAAATACAACTGCACGACCGTCACCGAGCTGCTCGAGCGCCGTTACCACGACAAGCACATCCGCGCCACGGTCGCGACGATCTTCCTGCTGAGCAGCATCCTGCTTTTTCTCCCGGTCATGCTCTACACGAGCTCGCTGGTGCTGAAGACGATGTTCGGCCTCGAACTCCCGCTCCTCGTGCTCGCCGCCGGCATCGCCGCCGCCGGCGCCGCCTACGCCATCTTCGGCGGTCTCCGCGCCGTGGCGATCTCCGACACCTATAGCGGAATCATCGTCCTGGGGATGTCCCTCCTCGTGGCCTTCCTGTCATTGCACGCCGTCCATTGGGACCTCTCCGGCATTCCGGCGGAACGCCTGACCCTGCTCGGCGGCCCCGATTCCGTCCTGCCCTGGCCCACGCTGCTGACCGGCATGATCTTCACGCAGCTCTATTACTGGAGCACCAACCAGACCATCACGCAGCGCGTCCTCGCCGCGCCCTCGATCCGCGAGGCGCAGAAAGGGGCCTACGGCGCCGCCGTCATCCGCCTGTTCATCGTCCCGCCGATGATCGCGATCCCTGGCATCTGCGCGTACAAGCTCTACGGTCCGCTCGGCGACGCCACCTACGGCCACATCGTCGGCCAGCTCCTGCCGCACTGGCTGCTGGGCGCCTTCGCCGCCGCGATGTTCGCCGCGGTGATGACGAGCTACAATTCGACCCTCAACTCAGCCGCCGCCCTGTACGTCTGCGACCTGCACCAGAAATACATCAATCCCAACGGCCGCATCGCGCGCCTCAGCGTCTGGCTGCAGGTGGGCTTCGCCCTGCTCTCGATCGCGCTCGTGCCACTTTACCAGGGCGCCGACAGCATCATCCAGCTCATCCAGCAGCTGCTCGGACACTTCAGCATGCCGATCCTCGCCGCCTTCATCACCGGCCTGTTGTTTCGCAACGTCGATGCCCGGGCCGTGATCGCGACGATCCTGTTTGGCGCGGGCCTGTATGCCCTGCTCTCGTTCGCCTGGCCCGCCTGGCACACGCGGCATCCCGCCGCCATCCCGGCCGCACCGCACTTCCTGCACCTGATGTTTGTCACGCTCTGGAGCTGCGTGGCCTTCGCCCTGGCGTTGAACCGCATCGTGTTCAAACGGCGCGCCGGGTTCGAACTCGGCACCCGTGAAGCCTGGCGCGCGGCCTACGCGGTGCTGCGGGCGTGAGGCCTGGGAGCGCGACCATTTGAAACCAACCCGCCCACCCGCCGCTATTTCACGTACTCGTAATCCCGCTTGACCGGGAAGGCCTCGCCCGGGCCGCCCGCGATCCGGAACTCCACGACGCCGACAAAACCCGCGTAATCGACAACCCCGGACTCGTTGGTGCTGATCAGCGCATAAAGGAAATCGCCGGCAACCTTGTCGGTGAACTGACGGTATAGGCCGTCCGAGACAATGATGAGATCCTCGCGTCCACCCACCCTCACCCGGTAGCCAATGGCCACCTCATCCTTCAAGTCCACCCGTTCGACGGTGACATTCTCGGGGGCGATGCCGCCCTTGGCCACATGCGGCCAGATCAGGGTCGCCATGCAGTCCGCTGTCCGGTCGCCCTGCAGGCGTTTGCGGAAGATGAGCCAGTCGATGTCCCGGTGCGCATTATCACCCTCCAGGCCGCTGAGATCCGCATCACCCGCCTGCTTGAGCCTGGTCACGTTCGCGGCGTCGCGGAGGTCCTGCTTGATGATGAATCCCCGTTCCTGCTCCGAGGCGAAGCCGTCGGCGAGCGGCTGCATAGTGCACGGTGTGTGCAGGTTGATATCCATTTCCTGGTTGCGCCCCCGGGCATCCACCTCGTCGAGGAACAGCCAGTACTGCGTCTTGCGGAAAATCACGTGCCGCCGGTGGCGGGCCTGCTGGTAGCGGACGTAGCCGTCGTGGGTCGCGGCAAAGACCTCCAGCCGTGATTGCGGCGACCAG
>JBIJDP010000553.1:0-2743 GCA_044344065.1 Opitutaceae bacterium | reverse complement strand
AATCAGCCGCCGCCTCACGCCGCCGTCGCTTCCAGTCCCGGAGGCACGCCCACGACCCCGGGAGCGCGGATTCTCATGGCGGATGACGACCGCATCAATCTCAGCATTCTCGCAGGCATCCTGCGCCACGAAGGGTACGAACTGAGCCAGGCGGCTTCCGGCGAGGCCACGCTCGAAAGCTATGTTGCCGCGCCTCCCGACCTGGTGCTGCTCGACGTGATGATGCCCGGCATCGACGGCTTCACCACCTGCCGGCGGCTGAAGGAACTGTACGGCGAACGGTGCGCCCCCGTGATCTTCATCACCGCCAAATCGGAGTCCGACGATGTCCTGCAGGGATTCGCCGCCGGCGGAGTCGACTACCTGCCCAAGCCTTTTCGGGCCAAGGAGGTCGTCGCCCGCATCCGGCTCCATCTGCAGAACCGCGCCCTCATTGAGCAGCAGCGCCAGCTCGTCGGCCAACTGAGCCAGGCCAACACCGCCAAGAACCAGCTCCTGGGCATGGCCGCGCACGACTTGCGCAATCCCCTCGCCTCCGTTCGCGCCCTGGCCGGTTTCCTGCAGGACGGCAGCACCGGGTCGCTCAATGCCGACCAGCGCGACCTGGTCGACACGATCCAGGAGGCCAGCCAGTCAATGCTCACGCTGGTCAACGAGCTGCTCGAAACGGCCGTGCTCGAGTCCGGGGAGGTCGGCATCCAGCTGCAGGACGCCTCGCTCACCGAGCTCCTCGAAAAGGAAATCCGGCTCCAGAACATCAACGCCGCGGGCAAGGGCACGCGCATCGGATTCGCCTCCGGGGGTCACCCGCCAGTCCGGCTCAGGTTCGATCCCGACAAGCTCCGGCAGGTCGTGAACAATCTCCTGAGCAACGCCGTCAAGTTCTCCCCGCCCGGCTCCACGATCACCGTCCGGACCGAACTCAAGCCCGGTTGGTGCACGGTCGCGGTGCAGGATCAGGGCCCGGGCATCCCGGAGAAGGAACGCCACAAGCTGTTCCAGGATTTCGGCCGCACCTCCGTCCGCCCCACCGGGGGCGAGAAGAGCACGGGACTCGGCCTCGCCATCTGCCGCCGCATCATGAAGTCGCACGGCGGCTCGATGGCCGCGGAGTCTTGCCCCGGTGGCGGCAGTGTCTTTAGTTTCACCCTGCCCGCCCCATGAATTTCACCGGTAAAATCCTCCTCGCCGACGACGAGGCCCACATTCGCAAGTTTATCGGCATACTGATGCGCAAGCTCGGCGCCCCCACCGTGATCGAAGCCTGCGACGGGCAGGAAGCCGTCGACCTCTTCGTCCGCGAGAGCCCCGACCTCGTGCTCCTCGACGTCAGCATGCCCGTCCTCGACGGCCTGCAGGCGCTGGCCCTCATCCGGCAGGCCGACCCGGAGGCCGTCGTGGTCATGCTCACGTCGCTGACCAACCGGCAGACGATCGACGAATGCCTCCGGCTCGGCGCCACCGCCTACATGCGCAAGGACCTGCCCCACCCCGAGATCCTCGCCGAGCTGCAGAAAATCATCGGCGAGATCTTTGAGGACACCTCATCCAATCCCACCCCCTTGTCTTGAAACCCCCGCCCGATTCCACCACCGCGCCGGCCGCGCCCATCCTGGCCGAAGTGCGCTTTTCCCTGCCCGAGATGCTGCACGAACTCGCCCTCGAGCGTTCCTGCCAGGCCTTCGCCATGGAAAAGCTCGAACAGGCCGAAATTGACAAGCTGTTCAGCAAGCCCCGCACCCGTCGTGCCCTCAAATCCCGCAAATGAGTCCTTCCTGCAGAGGCTGCGCAGCCTGCCGCATTTTGACTTCAGCGCCGAGGCCGCCGCCCTCGCCCGGGAGCACGGTCCCGGCACGCTCGACTTTCTCGAGGCCCTGATCACCCACCGGCACCTCTCCAAGGAGGAAGCCTGCCGCCTCTGGTCCAGCACCATCGGTTTCGCCTACGTGGATGTGCTGGCTTCGGTCATCACCGAGGAGGGGGTGGAAAAAATTCCCCAGAGCATCGCCCAAAAGGTGCAGGCCATCGGCCTCTACATCTTCGACGGCGTCGTCACCGTCGCCATGGCCCATCCGGAGGACGAGGAGATGGTGCGCCGCCTCCGCCAGATCGTCCAGCTCCCGGTGAGCCCGGTCTTCGGCCTCCCCTGCGAGATCGAGAACGCCATCGCCATCCAATACAGCACGGAAAAAAGCCTCACCGAGATACTCGACGAGGCCGAAAAAAGCGGTCTGAAGCTCCAGTCGGACACCGCCGGCGGCATGGACGCCCTGGCCGAGTCGGAATCGCTCGTGCGTGTGCTCAACACCCTCATTCATTTCGCCCTGCGGGAACGCGCCACGGATATCCATGTCGAGCCGGAGGAGACGCAGTCGCGCATCCGTTTCCGCGTCGACGGCAACCTCCGCGAGGTCCTCGCCTTTTCCCGCAAGCTCCATCGCGCCCTGATCTCGCGCCTCAAGATCATCAGCGATCTCAACATCGCCGAGACCCGCTTTCCCCAGGATGGCCGCTTCGCCCTGCCCATTGGCACCACCAGGGCGCACTTCCGCTTCTCCAGCATCCCCACCATCCACGGGGAAAAGGCTGTCATCCGCGTCCTCGCATCCACGGACCGGAAGTCCATGCTCACCCTCCAGGGGATGCTCGTGTCGCAGAACATCCTCACGCCGTTCCGCCGCCTCGTGCAGAATCCCAACGGCATCATCTTTGTCACCGGCCCCACCGGTTCCGGCAAGACCAC
>JBIJDP010000552.1:0-2745 GCA_044344065.1 Opitutaceae bacterium | reverse complement strand
CCATTCGACAATTGCAGTTCTGCGGCGGGGAGGAGGGCGGTCACGCAAAGCGCACAGATGATATATAAGTATCTGTATGACAATTTCTTGAATTATGAATAAGGATGAAACACTGCGGCAATATGACCCCTGCCAGCCGGCTTTGCCTTGTACCAACATGGTGGTAACACGTTGGGACCGCGAGATGAAAGGATGCGAATTTAAGTCCAGCACTGGAGCAATTTGTTTCGTGCGGCCCGGTATTTTCAGGGGGATTTGATAAAATTTTGACCTTGTCCCCTTCGCACTAATGAGGCTTATTTGCACCACTGCTCGCTTTTGAGCCTTTGTTAATAATAAAAAGATACATCCATGAAACAGAACAGCTCTAAGGGCTTCACCCTCGTTGAAATCATGATCGTGGTCGTCATTATCGGTCTCTTGGCCGCCATGGCGATTCCCGCGTTCCAGAAGGTTCGTCAGTCCTCACAGGACAAGGCCGTCCTCAACAATGCTCGTCAGCTCTCCGCTGGTGCTGACCAGTACTTCCTTGAGAACGGTGTTTCTTCCGTGGCTTCGTCCAACCTCGTTGGCGCGAACGCTTATGTGAAGGCCGTCAACACGGTCGCTGGTGAGACCTATCCCGCTGGCTTCACCCAGGGTCAGGCCATCACGATCGCCGGCGTCGCTGGCGCCCGTACGATCACCTACGCTCCCTAACCGGTTGCAGGGTTAATCTTCAAGCCGTCCATGCATTGCATGGGCGGCTTTTTTTGCGCTGTATTTTCCCGGTAGCCAAAGTCATCACTGCCCCCAATCCTTATCCCATGCCATTTCTCAGTGATGCGGTGAAAGACCGGAAGTTCGCTGGCCTGATCCTGACGGCACTCCTGGCCCTCCTGCTGGGTTTTGTGATCATCCCGGACGATTTGGGACTCCGGCTGGTGATCTATGGCGGCTATTGGGTGATCCTCGCGACCGCCGTGATTTTTGTCTGGGCGGTATGGCGCGGTGTCGCCGCCAAGCCGGTCAGGCTACCGGCAAGCGGACCCGATCGTTGGGTCTGGCTGGCAGTGGCCGGGGCGGCCCTGCTGCTGCTGGTACACGAAGCCTACGGATTCAAGGTGCTGATGGACGAGGCCATGCTGCTGGGCACCTCGATGACCATGCATCTGGAAAAGAAGGCGCTCGTGCCCATGCGCGCCCATGACATCATGGGCTACTTTCAACTGCTTGACGGCCAGTTGGACAAGCGGCCGCTTTTTTTCCCGTTCCTGGTGTCGCTGTTGCACGATACGACCGGATACCGCCCGGAAAATCCCTGGGTGCTGAACACCCTGCTCACCTTTGTCTTCATCGCCCTGGTGCACCTGATCGGTCGCCGGCTGAGCGGACGCAATGCCGGCGGACTCGTGGCGGTGCTCTTGCTGGCCGGACTGCCCTTGCTGGCCCAGAATGCGACCGGCGCCGGTTTCGAGCTGCTCAACCTCACCATGCTGGCCGCGACTCTGTGGCTGGGCATCCGCTGGCTGGAACGCCGCGATGCCGACAGCCTCACGGCATTTTGCTATTCCGGGGTCCTGCTGGCGCAGGTGCGGTATGAGTCGGTGGTCTTCCTGTTTCCCGTGGGGCTGCTGGTCCTGTGGGGTTGGTGGCGGGAGCGCCGGGTTGTGCTCAGTTGGCCCGTGGTTTTCGTCCCGCTGCTGCTGATCCTGTATCCGTTGCAGCATCGCGTCTTCACGGTGCGCGATTCATCGTGGGAGCTGGCAAGCCAGCCCGGCTACACGAAGGTATTTTCTCTGGATTACATCAGCGCCAATGTCGGGCACGCCCTGAATTTCCTCTTCGACACCACCGGCGACGTTTCAAATTCACTGGTGCTGTCGGTAGTCGGGGTACTGGCCCTGCCGTTCCTCGCCGTGTGGGTAGTAAGGGTCCTGCGACGGTCGGCGGCGGAACCGGTCCAGTCGGTGGCCATGGCCGTCTTTGCCCTGGGGTTTGCGATCTGGCTCGGCATCATGCTTTGCTACTTCTGGGGCCGGTTCGATGATCCGGTGATCCGCCGCCTCAGCCTCCCGCTGCACTTGTGGATGGCGCTGGCCGTGGTGGTCATGATTGGACAAATGGACCGCGCCGGCCGGTCCTGGCGCTGGATCATTGGCCTGCTGGTGCTGGCGCTGGCGGCGCGATCGGTTCCAGTCATGGCCCGTCATGCCTATACGATGGCCTACAACCCCGGCCTCGAGGTGGACTGGCGACGGGAGTTTATCGCCGCGCACCCGGAGCGTGACTTTCTGGTCATTGATCAGGACACCGTCATCTGGATCACCCATCAGGTTTCGGCCACTCCGGTTTTGCAGGCACGCAAGCGCAGCGAGGTCATCGAATTCAACCTGCGCAACCGCAGCTTTTCCGCCATTTACGCCTACCAGCGTTTCGACATCGACCCGGCGACCAGCCAGGCCGTGGTGGACCGCAATGACGACCTTGGACCCGCGTACACGCTGGAGGTCGTGGCGGAGAAACGCTTCGCGCCGCTGAGGATCGCGCGCATCAGCCGGGTGGTCGCAATTCACCCGACAGTGGACACGCCGCCGTTGCCGGCACCCAGCCGGCTCGAAAAACTCACGCCGGCCGAGCGGGAGAAGATACGCAGCGACTACTTCGACAATTTCATCAAGAACCTGCCGTAGCCGCGCCCATACAGATGCACACTGACCAGCACAGATATGAAGGCAGGGAGCCCCTGAAACGGACGCTGCAGTC
>JBIJDP010000551.1:0-2747 GCA_044344065.1 Opitutaceae bacterium | reverse complement strand
TCATCTCGTTGTAGAGATCGTTGCCTTCACGGGTGCGTTCACCGACACCCGCGAACATCGAAATGCCGCCGTGCAGCTTCGCGATGTTGTTGATCAGCTCCATGATGACGACGGTCTTGCCGACGCCGGCGCCGCCGAACGCGCCGACCTTGCCGCCCTTGAAGAAGGGGCAGATCAGATCGATGACCTTGATGCCGGTCGTCAGGATCTGCGGGTTCGTGGATTGGTCCACGAGCGGGGGGGCGTTGCGATGGATCGGGTAATACTTGTCGGCTTTCACCGGTCCCTGCTCATCCACGGCGTCACCGGTGACGTTGAACACGCGGCCCATGACGGCTTCGCCGACGGGCATGGAGATGGGCGCGCCGGCATCGACGACTTCCTGGCCGCGCTTTAGGCCTTCGGTCGTGCTCATGGCGACCGCACGGATCCAGTTGTCTCCGAGGTGCTGCTGCACCTCGAGGGTCAGCTTCGTGGGGCTGCCGCCGGGCGGAGTGAAGTTGATCGTCAGGGCGTTGTAGATCGCGGGCACTGAGCCCGGGAATTCCACGTCCACGACGGGACCGATGATCTGGACGATTTTGCCAATGTTCATGGGCGTTTAAGAAAAGTTGCTTCGGAAGGGGGTTGTCAGCTTCAGCCCATCGCCATCGCGGCGCTGGTGATTTCGAGGAGCTCCTTGGTGATGTTGGCCTGGCGGAGCTTGTTGTATTCGAGCGTGAGATCCTTGATGAGCTGCTTGGCGTTGTCGGTCGCGTTCTTCATCGCAACCATCCGCGCCGATTGCTCGGAGGCCTTCGACTCCTGGAGGAACTGGAAGACCTGATAGTTGACGTAGTGCGGCAGCAGGTTCCCGAGGACGTTGGAGGCGCCGGGCTCGAACAGGTATTCGGCCCCGCCCTTGGCGGAAAGTTCCTCGGAGGCGCCGTGCCCACTGATGTCGGCATCCAGCTTCTGGATCTTGCCGATGGGAAGGAGCTGACGGGTCTCGGGCTTCTGGACGAGCGTGGAGACGAAGTTCGTGAACATCACGTCAACAGCGTCGACCTTGCCACTGGTGAAGAGTTCCTGGGCGAACTTGGAAATGGCCCGCGCTTCGCTGAACGCCGGGATGTCCTTGTAGGTGAACTCGGCGGCCAGATCACGCTTCAGACGGGAAGCCCACTGGGAACCCTTGCGGCCCGCGCAGACGAACACGGTCGTGTCCTTGTCGTAGCGCATGGCCTCGCGGAGGAGGTTGGTGTTGAGCGCGCCGCAGAGACCCTTGTCCGTGCTGATGAGGATGACCGCGCGCTTCTTGCCCTCGCGCTTCTCCATGAGCGGATGGGAGAATTCGCCGGCTCCGGCGGTGGCGGCCGCGAGGACGTCGTTCATCAACGAGGCATAAGGGCGTCCGGCCAGCGCGGCCTGCTGCGCCTTGCGCATCTTGGCAGACGCCACCATCTGCATCGCCTTGGTGATCTGGGCGGTGTTTTTGACCGACTTGATCCGGCGTCTTATGTCGCGCGTGCTGGGCATGGGCGGTTAAAGAGTTGTTTCGCGGAAACCGAACCGATCAACGGTAGCTCTGCTTGAACTCGACGACAGCGGCCTTGAGTTCGCCGGCGAGGGCGTCGGAGAACGCCTTCTCGTTGCGGATCTTCTCGATCACGGGGGCCTTACGGTCCTGGAGGAACTGGCCGAGCTTGGCCTGGAAATCCTTCACCTTCTCCACGGCGACATCGTCGAGGAGACCGTTCTGCATGGTCCAAAGAATGGAGCACTGGATCTCGACCGGCATCGGGTTGTATTGGCTCTGCTTGAAGAGTTCGACGATGCGTTTGCCGCGCTCGAGCGTGGCCTGCGTCTTGGCATCAAGGTCGGAACCGAACTGCGCGAAGGCCGCAAGCTCGCGATACTGGGCGAGGTCCAGCTTGATCTTGCCGGCGACCTGCTTCATGGCCTTGATCTGCGCGGCGGAACCGACGCGGGAGACCGAGAGACCGACGGAGATCGCGGGACGAACGCCCTGATAGAACAGGTCGGTTTCGAGGTAGATCTGGCCGTCCGTGATGGAGATGACGTTCGTCGGGATGTAGGCCGAAACGTCGCCCGCCTGTGTCTCGATGATCGGGAGCGCGGTGAGGGATCCGTTGCCATACTTCTCGCTGACACGCGCGCTGCGCTCGAGCAGACGGCTGTGCAGGTAGAACACGTCGCCGGGATACGCTTCACGGCCGGACGGACGCTTGAGGACGAGGGAAACCTGGCGGTAGGCGACGGCCTGCTTGGAGAGATCATCGAAGATGATCAACGCATCCATGCCGTTATCCATGAACCATTCGCCCATCGCGGCACCGGCGAAGGGAGCGAGATACTGGTTCGCGGCGGAGTCGGCGGCGGCGGCGGCGACGACGATGGTGTCCTCCATCGCGCCGGCCCTTTCGAGTTCGGCCACGACGCGGGCGATGTTCGACTGCTTCTGGCCGACGGCCACGTAGATGTTGTAGACGGGGCGGAAATTCTTGTCGCCCGATGCCCGGCCGGCCTTGTTGTTGCGGGCCTGGTTGATCATCGCGTCCACGCCGATCGTGGTCTTGCCGGTGGAACGGTCACCGATGATCAGCTCGCGCTGGCCGCGTCCGATGGGGATCATCGCGTCGATCGCCATGATGCCGGTCTGGAGCGGCTGGCTGACGGACTTACGCTTGACGATGCCGGGGGCGATCTTCTCGACGGGATAGAACTCGGCGGCGGCGATGTCGCCC
>JBIJDP010000550.1:0-2749 GCA_044344065.1 Opitutaceae bacterium | reverse complement strand
TGCCCAAAGATGGGCGGTGGAATCAATCCTCGAACCAGCCGGTCACGAGTTCGCGGGCCGGCTTGCCCTCGGCCTGGAGTTTGCCGTCCGGGCCGAAGACCTTGAAGTGCGGGATGCTTTGCATGCCGTATTGCTTGGCGACAGGAGAACCCCAGTCGATGCCGCGTACATCCGGACGATTGATGTCCACCTTCACGACCACGACGTCGTCCCGCTTGGCGTGGAGTTTGTCGAGATGCGGGGAAATGGCGCGGCAGGGCGGGCAGAACTCGCTGGTAAAATCAAATACCACGGTCTTCCCGGGCACGAGGTAGTCGGCGAGATTCACCTCCTGGCCGAAGGCGATGCGCTCGGGCGCAGCCGCCTTGGCGCGGGTTTGGGCCAGCATGGGCTGGACATGAAGGACGAGCGTCGCCAGGGCGAGCGCACCGAGTCGGGATAGACGTTTCATGGGGGAAAGATGGGTAAGACCTCCTAAGCTAGTTGAGGGCTGGCAATTCGCAACTCCGAGTTGGGCGGGACGGTCAGAGTGCGGGCAGGCGGGGTTGGGCAGCAAGTAGGGCGGGTCTGTGACCCGCCTTTTAGCGCTGCATCCGCGGTTTGGCGTGCGAGGGGCAGGTCACAGACCTGCCCTACTTGCGGATTACAACGTCACGACCGGAGCACCGTTGGCGTCGGGCCTGATCGTCACGCGCACGGAGCGACCGCGGTGGGTGCCGGTGACTTGCCAGGTTTCGCCGGATTTTTCCAAGGCGATCAATCCATGGGTCTCGCCGGCGGGAGCGGCGGTGCAGACCGTGAGGAGGCAATGCTCGGTGGCCGGGGCGGAGGTGACGGCGGCGAAGGGATAGCTGCCGCCTTCCGCCGGCAGCGGCAACCGGTCGGCCGTAACAGTGAAACCGGCTTGCCCGGCGGACACGGCCCGGAGTGTGGCATGCGGCCGGGTGATGGTGAAAGTGTGGCCGTCGGTGGTGACGGCCCCGCGACCGTCTTCGTTGACCGCCTGCCAGCGGGTTTGGACGGACAGCGCCGTGTCGAGCCGGACTTCGTCGCAGACAATGAGCACGTCGGGCTTGAGGAAAATCACGGTGCGCTGAACCCGGCGCACCGGCAGGCCGGTGAGCGCGTAGGCGGCGGTGGCGTCGCTCACGGCGGACATCCAATCGGGGCCCACGCGATGGTCCGTGAGATGGGCGCAGGCCTTGGAGGCATTGGTGCCCTCCTCACCGTTGTGGTATTGGTGCCCGCGACCGTCGATCAGGACCGCGGTGTGCGCGGCGGTGAGACGGAGTAGCCACTTCGGATCGTGGGGCGAATAGTTGGCCTTGAGCGGATCGTGCAGCAGGCGGTCGCCATGCGCGGCAAAGATGAGGCTGTTGCGGTCGGCGTGCTCATGGTTCTCGGGTTCACCGCTGCGCAGGGAAAAGACGGAGTCATTGGCGGTCCAGCCCGTGCGCGAAATGGCGATGCCGGGATAAATGACCCGGTCCAACGGCATGTCGGGACTGCGACGCGCCGGGACAGTCGGGTCAAACCAGATGGCGGCCCAGGCGGAGTTGGGCAGTTCACGGATCGTGCCGGGCTGGAGCACCAGATGGTTGGCCGTGCCGTCGCGGAAGTTGTGGCCGATCCAGGCGAGCGGCTCGGCGCCGCTGGTCATGTAGGCGTCGCCGAGATTGAGGCAGCCGGCGGGAATGTCGCGGGTCGGCTGCGAGACCATCAGGACATAGCGCGCCATGGCCGGGAAGTCGGCGGCGTCGCGCACGTCGATGCCGCAGCGCCGCCGCAGGAGATCGGCCGAGACGGCATAATAGTTGAACGTGAAGTGCCAGTAGTCGGGGCCCTCCGGGAAGGCGCCGTCGGCCGGCAGGCGCGACACAAAGAGCTTCAGGCTGTCGCGTGCCATCTCCGCCCAGTGCACGGCGCGCGGGTCGCGGCCCGCCAGCAGCGCGGCGGCGGCGGCGAGGCCGGAGGTGGCGATGATGCGGAGATTGTTGACGTCGAGGATGGTGGGCCAGCGGCTGACGTCGACCTTGGTGAAGCCGGTGTAGTCGTCGTTCATGCTCCAGCCCACGACCTTGTCGTGGTGGTTCATGCCGAAGATTGCGCACTCCGCGGCGGGGCCGGCCTCGGCGGCGATGTATTTTTCGATGGCGGCATGCTCGGCGGCGGTGAATTCATGGCCGAGCCAGTCGGCGGCCAGCACCACGGAGATGCTGGTGGTGCCGTTGCGCATGATGCCGACGGTGTGCTTGCCGGCCTCGAGAAACCAGTCCCAGCGCGGGTATTCGAGGATGCGGCCCAAGGCGAGGCGCGCGAGGGCCACCTGGCGGGGATCCGGTTGGATCACATGCACGAAGGCGCAGCGCTGGAGAATGTTTGCCGCCCGCGCGAGGTCCTGGGCTTGATTGCGGAGATTGAGCTCGGTGCGCAGAAAATGCTCGTCGGCGGCCAGGTCGGCGCGCAGCACGAAATTCCAAAAGGCCGCAAACTCCGGCCGCCGGAGGGTGGCGCGGATGCGCGGCAGTTCGTCCGCGTCAAACAGCAGGCCGCGGGTTGGGGAGGCAGGGGCGACAGAGTCGTTCATGATGGATAAACCCTAGAAATGCACGGAGTCCGGCGCCGGCGCGAAGAAAATCACGGCGGCAGGCGCGTACATGGATAGAGACGTGCAGCCGGCGGCGACGGGCTACGGCCTGCGGCGCATAATGCCGGTCCTCGCGGCACGGCGCCGATCCAGCGATCAGCG
>JBIJDP010000549.1:0-2758 GCA_044344065.1 Opitutaceae bacterium | reverse complement strand
GATGCGCACCGCGGCCAAGTATCCTTGGGCGCCGCACCGAGGTCAATGCGCGGCCGGAAATCCGGACAGTCCTGCACGGCGCCGGAGCTTGGCGACACGCTACAATCCGGCCATGTCAGCACAATCCATCCACTGAATTCGCCGCATGGCTTCCCCTTCCCCCCCTTCCCCGCCCATCGACGCCGTGCTGTTGCGGCAGGCCCTCGCCCACCATCAGGGTGGCCGTTTCGACGTCGCCAAGCAGCTTTACCGTTCGCTGCTGCAGCTCCATCCCGGCCATCTCGACGCCAACTACAACCTCGGCCTGCTGGAGTTCCAGTCTGGCCGGACCGCCACCGCTCTGGTGCACCTGAAGACCGCGCTCGATGCCGAACCTTCCGAGGTTCAATACTGGCAGTCCTACGCCAACGCCTTGCTGAAAACCGGAAAGCCGGGCGAGGCGCTGGCGGTGCTGCGGCTCGCCTTGCAGCAGGGGCTGGATACCACGGAGTTGCAGGCGGTGCGTCATGCCGCCGAGGCCGAACTGGAGCGCAACCTCGACCCGCCGCAGGGGACGCTGGAACCCTTGTTCGATTTGTTCCAGGCCGGGCATTACGCGGAAATGGAGAACCAGGCCGCGGCGCAAAGCGCGCAGCACCCGCAGTGCGGCCAGTTCTGGAAGATCCTCGGCGTTTCGCGGCAGATGCAGGGCAAGAGTGCCCTGGATGCCTTTCAGCGCGCGGCACGGCTCTTGTCCGACGATGCTGAAGCGCACTACAACCTGGGAGTCGCGCAGCAGCAGTCGGGGCACGTAAACGAAGCAGTGGCAAGCTTTGAGCGGGCGCTGGAAATCCAGCCCGCATTCGCCGTGGCGCACAATAATCTGGGCAACGCCCGGCAGGATCTGGGGCAGTTGCAGCAGGCTGAAGCCAGCTATCGTCGGGCGCTCGAACTGCAGTCGGATTTTGCCGAGGCCCACAACAACTTGGGCAATGTGCAAAAGCGGCTGGAGCGCCTTGATGACGCCGTCGTCAGCTATCGCCAGGCGCTCGCGCTGCAGCCGGACTTTGTCGAGGCCCACAACAATCTGGGCGCCGTGCAGCAACTTCTGGGACACCTGGACGAGGCGGAAGCCAGCTATCGCGAGACTCTCCGCATCAGCCCGGATTTTGTCGAGGCCCACAGCAATCTGGGAAATGTGCTGCGACTGCAGGGCAAGCCCGAACTGGCGCTGGAAAGCTGCGGGCGTGCGCTGCAATTGTCGCCTGACTATGCCGAGGCCCTGGCCAACGGCGGCCTGGCCCTGAAAGAACTCGGGCGTTTCGATGAGGCCGCGGGCTGTTTTCGTCGCGTGCTGGAACTGAGGCCGGAAAACGCCGAGGCCTATTACAACCTGGCCGGCGTGCAGCAGAGCCAGGGCAAGGACGCCGACGCCGCGGCAAATTACCGTCGGGCACTGGAACTGAAGCCGGGCTACGCCGAGGCCCATCTTACCCTGGGCAATGCGATGCTCGATCTGGGCGATATCGACGAGGCGGCGAGCAACTACCGCCGCGCCGCGGAACTCAAGCCAGACTACACGTCGGCCAACGGCAATCTGTTGTTCGTGATGAACTACCATCCGGACAAGAGTGCCGAAGAGATCGTTGCCGCCTATCGGGAATACGATGAGCGCCTGGGGCAGCGCCATCGCGGCGAATGGCAGCCGCACCCCAACAGCCGCGAGCCCGGGCGCCGCCTGAAAGTCGGTTACGTTTCGCCGGACTTTCGTCACCATTCCGCGCGCCACTTTCTCGAACCCCTGCTGGCCCGGCATGACAAAGCCCAGGTCGAGGTATACGCCTACGCCGAAGTCGCACAGGAAGATGAGGTCAGCGCGCGTTACAAATCCGATGTCGACCACTGGCTCAATACTACCGGCCTGACAGATGATGAGCTTGCACGGCGGATCAGGGCGGATGGCATCGACATCCTGGTCGATCTGGCCGGGCACACCGACCGCAACCGGCTCCAGGTCTTCACCCGCAGACCGGCACCGGTCTCGGTATCCTGGCTGGGTTACGGCTATACCACCGGACTGACGGCCATCGATTACCTGCTGACCGACGGCACCAGCGCGCCCGAGGGCAGCGAGCGCTTTTTTTCCGAGCAGCCCTGGCGACTGGCCACGCCCCAATACACCTACCGGCCTGGCAGCGACATGGGCGAGCCCGGCCCGCTGCCCGCGCTGGAGCGCGGTCATCTCACCTATGGCACGCTCACCCGTGCGGTGCGAATCAACCATCACACCATCGCCGTCTGGTCGCAAATCCTGCAGCAGGTCAAGGGGGCGCGACTGGTGATCAACAGCGGCAATTTTCGCGATCCCGCCGTCCAGGATAGGCTCGCGCAGCGCTTTGCCGTGCACGGAATCGAACGCGATCGACTTGAAATCGGCTATCAAAGTCCGCCCTGGGACGTCCTGCGCGGCATCGACATCGGGCTGGACTGTTTCCCGCACAACTCGGGCACCACGCTGTTCGAATCCCTTTACCTCGGCGTACCCTTCGTTACCCTGGCTGGGCGACCCAGCGTCGGCCGACTGGGCAGCAGTATCCTGGAAGGTGCGGGGCATCCTGAATGGATAGCGCACACGGAGCCGGAGTACGTCGAAAAGGCGGTGGCGCTGGGGGTCGACCTGGAGCGCCTGTCCCGGCAGCGGGCCAGCCTGCGAGCGGAAATGCAGGCCAGCGCGCTGATGGACGAAGCCGGCTTTGCGCGCAAGGTGGAACAGGCCTAC
>JBIJDP010000548.1:0-2761 GCA_044344065.1 Opitutaceae bacterium | reverse complement strand
CGGCGTGTTCCTGCGCTACGCCCAGGCGGAGGGCTTCGCCGCCGTGGCCACGGGGCATTATGCGCAGCGCGTTGCAGTCCCCGCCTCCATTGTAGCCGGGATCGCTGACCCCGGTTCCGGGCCGGGCTCAACGAGCCCGGCTACAGCACCGACCTACGCCCTCCTCGAAGGAGCCGATTTCAACAAGGACCAATCCTACTTCCTCGCCCTGCTCTCACAGGATCAACTCCGTGCGGCGCGCTTTCCCATCGGCCATCTGGCCAAGCCCGAGCTCCGCCGCCTCGCCCGCGAGGCCGCTTTGCCCACGGCCGAAAAGAAGGACAGCCAGGGTATCTGCTTCATCGGCGAGGTGAAGATGGCCGACTTTCTCAAAGCCTACGTCCCCGAGCATCCCGGCCCCATCGTGCGCGCCACTGACGGCAAGGTCCTCGGCACGCACCACGGCCTGCACTACTACACCATCGGCCAGCGCAAGGGCATCGGCATTCCTTCCAACACCGACCACGAGGCCTACGTCGTCGTGGGCAAGCGCGCCGCCGACCATGCCCTGCTGGTTGCCTTCGACGGACCCGCCGCGCCCGGTCTTTGGACCGACGCCTGCCGCGTCCACAGTTTGAGCTTCATCGGCGAACCCATCACGGAGGATCGGCGAATCGAATGTCGCGTCCGCTACCGTGATCCGCGGGTCGCTATCGTGTTGCGCACCGGCCCTGACGGCACAGCCGAGGTTACCTTTGATCAACCGCAACGCGCGCTGGCGGCCGGACAGATCCTCGCACTGTACGACGGGAACCGACTGCTGGGTGGCGGGGTTTTTGCATAAATCATTCTCGTTCTCGAACAAGTGACGTGACTCACGCGGAGGCGCGGAGAACGCGGAGTTAAAAACACTGATCCAAGTTGATCCAAAGCGGTGATTTTTCCAGTGACCATATGTGCGCATCCGTGGTTTACCTCCGCGTACTCCGCGTCTCCGCGAGAGACCCAAATCTGTCGCGAGAATGAGAACGATCAAGAGAACGAGTACGACCCGTCCCCTACCCCGCCAACACTGTCCGCACCACTGCCAACGTCCGGTCCACGGCGCCGACATTTGCCTTGTGCCAGGATTGCGCGGCCGCACCCAACGTCGCGCGTCTCGCCGGATCGCGCAGGAGATTTACGGCCTCCTTCGCGAGAGTCGCGGCATCCGGCACCTGCACGACGGCGTGCTGCTCCCGCAATTCCCGGGCGATCACCCTGAAGTTCGCCATGCCCGGGCCGAAAATGATCGCGCAACCAAGCGCGGCTGATTCCACCGGCGTCTGGCCCTCACCCTCGGGCAGCAGGCTTTTGCCCACATAGACCACATCGGCCAACTGCAGGAACTTTCGCATCTCGCCAGTCGTGTCGCCGACGGCGATATCCACCACCCCGGTCGCGGCGCCGCGCGAACGGAAATGATGGGCCAGCCCCGACTCTTTCAACAGCGCCTCGATCTCCGCGCGCCGTTCGGCATGCCGCGGCACCAACAGCAGTGAACACTCCAATCCCTCGCTCCGCGCCTGCCGAAACGCCGCGAGCAGCGCCGCCTCCTCGCCCGCCCAGGTTGACGAGCCCATCAACACGAGTCCCGCCGGCGGCAGGCCCATTTCTCCGCGGAGCCGGGCCTTGTGCGATTCGCCAAGCAGCGGGATGGTGACGTCCAATTTTATGTTGCCGGTGGTCTCGATGCGTTCCGCCGGAATCCCCAGGTCGCGGAATCGCTCCGCATCATGCGCAGAACAGGCCAGCACGCGGGTCACACCGGCCATGAGCGGCGCCACGGCCCAGCGCACGCGTTGCATCCGCCGATAGCTGCGGTCCGAGAGTCGGGCGTTGATGCTCAATACCGGCACGCCGCGCACCTGCGCCTGACGGATGTGCTCAGGCCAGCGCTCACCCTCGGTCAAAATCACGAGGTCGGGTTGCACCTGCCGCCAGGCCCGCCGGCTGCAGGGCCACCAATCCAGGGGAAAATAGCCGATGCCCGCCACGAGGGCGCCGTAACGCTCATGCGCCAGACGCCAGCCGGTGCTGGTCGTGGTCGTCAGGTAAATCTCCACCCCACCCTCGCGCTGCCAGGCCTCCAGCATCGGCCCGATGGCAAGCATCTCGCCCACGCTCACCGCCTGCAGCCAGATCCGGCGCCGGCCGGATTGCTTCGGCGGCAGCGTGTCCACGCGGCCGAGCCGCTGGTCCAGGCTGCCCCGGTAGCCTCCGCGCCGACGCATGCGCCACAGATAATACGGCGCGCCCAAAAGCAGGGCCGGCAGGTAGAGCAGTCGGTAAAGCCAGAGCATGCGAAATTGCCCCCTAGTCCAAAAGGCCCAAAACCGATAATGCCGAGCCTTTTTCCTTTTGCCATGCCCCATCCCCGAGCACTTTGACTCCCATCATGACCCGTTTCCTCCGTTCCGCGTTCTGCGCCCTGCGCCTCCTTGCCGCCCCCCTGCTCCGCGCCGCGCCTGTCTTCGCGCACGAGTCCAGCGATCTCAAGGCCGATCCCGCCGCGCGCTTCGGCACGCTGGCCAACGGCCTGCGCTACGTCGTGCTGCCCAATGCCGAGCCGAAGGGCCGCGTCTCCCTGCGCCTGCTGATCACGGCCGGCTCCTTCATGGAAAACGAGAACCAGCGCGGTCTCGCCCATTTCCTTGAACACATGTCCTTCAACGGCAGCACGCACTATGCGCCCGGCACGCTCGTGGAGTTCTTCCAGCGCATGGGCATGAGCTTCGGCGGC
>JBIJDP010000547.1:0-2769 GCA_044344065.1 Opitutaceae bacterium | reverse complement strand
CAAGGTTGGTGACATGGCTGCTGGTGCTGGTTTCGTAGAGCGAGGTGAAGCGGGCTTGCTGGTCGGTGACCCCCGAGGCATCCACGGGATGCTGGGTGGAGCTGAAGGCGGCGGCGCCGCTCCAGTCCTGCAAAATGGGGAAATTCCGGTAGTAGCCGGCATAGGCGCTGACGCGCGCGTAGGCGGCCTGATAGCGCTGCAGGGCGGAATCATAGGCGTCCTTCAGGGCCGGGGCCGCGGTGACGAGCGCGTCGTATTTGGCCCGCAGCGCAGTCGCGGCGGTGAGGCCGGCTGCACCCGGCGTGGCGATCGCCGCCTGGAGCGCGGATTTGTACAACCCCATGCTGAATTCGTGCCGGATCACGGGGATGAAAGTGTAGCCCGAGAAGTAGCCCCACCGGCTGGAGGCGAAGCTGTCGGCGGACCCGTACACGAGCCCGTCCGCGGCGGCGAGGGCGTTGTCCCACGCAGTGCCGCGGGTGATGAGTTCGGCAAGGGCGGACTGCGCGGCGGTGAGATTGGCGTCCAGATCGGCGTGCACGGTGCCGATGCCGGAACTCCAGGCTTCGGTCGCGGCAGAGAGCTGGTCGAGCTGCGCCTGGGCATTGGCTAGAGCCTCGGGCAATTGTGCCCGCAACTGGTCGAGTGAAACGGCGAGCGATTCCGCCGCGCCCTGGCCCATGCCGGTATCGGTCATGGCATTGGAATAGGACGGCTGGTAGCTCCCGCCGCTGGTGATGAGCATCAACTGGAGCGAATAAAGCTGGTTCTGCAGGTTATGCAGCTCGGTGTATTGGCTGGCGAGGGCTTCGGCCTGCGTGATCAGGGAGGGCAGGAGCCCGGTGGCGGGGCTGACGGCGTCGAACCCTTGCTTGAGGTAAGTGTAGCTGGCGATGGACCCCGAATAGGAAGCGGTGGTGTTGGCATCCACTTTGCCATTTCCGCCATAAGTGAAGATGAAGGAGGCCACCTGGGGGTTCTCGATGTTGTTGGTCACGGCCGTGGTCAGGGTGCCTTGCGCGGCGCCGATCTGGGCCTTGCGGCTTTCGATGGCCGTGATGATGGATGGTGATTCGGAGTCCCAGCGGGCCTGGGCGGCGGCGGCAATGGCGGCCTGCACGCGGACGGAGTATTCGTAGTCCGACTCGGTATCGGTGCGGGTGACTGAGACGGCCGGCGGCGGTTGATTCACGGGCGGCACGATGGCGGCGGCATTTTCCGCGGCGCGGGCCGCCGCCTCCGAATCACTCCAAAGGGTTTTGAGTGCATTCAGCTCGTTGTTGAGCGTGGTGAGCTCGGCGGTGATCCGGTCCACGTCAGCCTGGGCGGCGGGTAGGCGGGTGTCCGCGTCGTCCTTGGCCGCGGTGGTTTCCGTGCCCAGGGTATCGAGCTTGGCAAGGGCGGCGGCGATCTCATCGCGCACCATGAGGTTCTTGCGCAGGATGGCACCGGTGTCGCCGAGTTCGGTCGGCGGGTCTTCCATCCTGGCGGCGACCTTCACACCTTCGAGACTCATGGCCAGCATCTGTTGCACGCGGGCGAGGTCGGGGTAGGCGGCGCGGGCGGCGGCGGACACGGCCTGGATCTTCACCGTGCGCGGGGTGCTCAGGCTGGCGGCGTCCATGCCGAGGGCGGTGCGGCCCTGGTCGGTCAGGTTACCTGTGAGTTGGTCAAAGGCGACGCCGCCGACGGCGTTCGTGACGCCATGGGTGATGAGTGAGGTAGCGGCCGTTTTACCGAGATTGATGGTATCGGAGACCGTGTTGTAGGTCTCGATGCCCATGCGGATCGTCAGCTTCACAAGGTTGCCCTGCTGGATGGAGGCCAGTTGCGTGTCGGCGCTGGCCAGTTGCGCACGGGCGTTGTTCAACTGGGTGGTCTTATCGTTGTAGCCGTCGAGGAACTGGCTGAGGATGGCGAGCTCGCGCTGCGCAGCCAGCAGGTCCTCCTGCTTCCACTTGATTTCCGTCATCTTGGCCGCGACGGCTAGTTCGTAGTTCTCGGCCGCCAGCCGGGCCACCCCGGGCCACAACAGTGCTCCTGCGACTAAAATACCCCGCAGGAAGCGGGGCATGGAGGAGTTGGACCGGTCCTGTACTGGCCGGTGAATGGGCGACAAGCAGCCTGCCATATGCAGTTTATTAGCGATCAAGCGTCAGCCCCTCAATGCATGGGGGGCTGGCAGATGGGGTTATTACCTTAGGTAACCCGGTGTATAAGTCCGTTTGGGCTGGGTATATCTATTCAGGCTCTGATCGTGGAGTATGGCGGGTCCATGACCCGCCATTGCATGCTGAACCGCAGCTATAAGTCAGAAGGCAGGTCAAAGACCTGCCCTACTTGCTGTAATCTCTGGACCGTTTCCGACAGAGTAAAGCAGCCGGGCTAGCAACTCCGGCTACATCGCATTGCACGCCAATCCCGTCCTCACGTCGAAGGCGTTGAACGCCTCGGTCGTCACCGGTTGTTGCGCGATCCAGAGCGTGTGTGGATCGGCCTGTGGCGCGGCAATCGTGGCGAACGCGGTGTTGGGATTGTTGACCTCGCCGAAGCGCGCGGGCGCTCCGAGGAACGTCACCGCATCGGCGACGGTGGCGCGACCCACATGCGCGGCCTGCCACGTGGCGATCTGCACAAGACGCTCCACGCTGTAGGAACCCGACTCGGGTCCGCGGAAGCCGCGGGCACGCAGCGTGGTTTCGGCGCCACCGACCGGATGGTTTGTGAGCGCCGCTGTACCATTGGGAGTAGGATGAATCGCGGGCTCGC
>JBIJDP010000546.1:0-2774 GCA_044344065.1 Opitutaceae bacterium | reverse complement strand
TGATGGCGGCAAGCTCGGTGTCGAGATTGTCGTTGTCGGAATAGCGGGCAATACTCTCCACAAACTTGAAGTACCCCTGAGTGGCGGAATTCTGGCCAAAGATAAATTCAGCACCGGGATTGATATCGATGATCACATCATCGGTCCCATTGCTTGACAGGTAAACATTGTCGTCGGAACGCACACCCAAGGTGCCCGTCAGAAACAACTCAGCTCCGTCGCCAGCAGCCAGAAACGGGGCAGCGGTTGCTCCCGTGCTCAACGTCAGTGAGATCAACAAGGCACTTATTAGCTTCTTCATATGCGGTAGGTAGTCGGTTCTAGGTGAAGTTTGGTGTGATTGAAATGACGAAAAACAAATCCATTGGCTGGATCCGATCGCCGAGTCAGGTTTGTTGATAGCGCGCTGGAAGCGGTTTCAAAAGCCAAGGAAGGATAATACCTTAGAAGGTGGCAAGAATTTTATTGATAGTTTTTTACATGGGCTTCCATGGTCTTTCCTGTCACCAAAACACCCCTTCAGGTGACTCTCCGCAGTTTCGGACAGGCGTCAGGATGGCAACCCGCCTAATGTATCTATGCCGATGAGCAGATGTCTTCGCCTCACCCTCCTTTGCCTCTGTCAGACTTCGGGTCAATGTATGTGGGTGGCACCTTCACGCTTTTCCTCTTGGTCAAATACCAGCAGAGCATGCCACGGTCTCCTTTGTTGATATCCTGCACCCAACCGCTGGCACCACTCTCAGGCCGCAAAGGGCCGGTCGCTCATCGAAAAATCTCTGGCCCAATTTGACTCCGGCAATGCCGCCGCCGGTTTTCACAATCTTCGATTGGGACTGTCGCGATATCCGGCATCGGCGATGGCCGCCTGTTGTTGGCGCAACTCTACGCCGACAAACATCGAAGCGATCTGGCCAAGGAGCTACTGGTCAACGACCTGACCTATCATCCGCAAGATCCGGCCTACGCACGGATCGTCTTCGCCTATCTGCTGAACATCCAAGCGGATGCGGAGGCAATTAAGCTGGCCTATCATATCCGCCAATCTCCGCTCATGGCCGGGACCTTGGGTGAATTGGCTGGCATGGCGGCAGCCACGGCCTGTTACCAACGGGCTTACTATGACCAGGCCGAAAGCTACCTGAACGCGCCCGGCTTGGTGAACAACCGGGACTGCCGTCTGCCCCGGGCGAAGATTCAGTGGGAACGTGGCCTTACCGCAGGCGCGCTGCGTCTTGTGCGCGACCTTACGATGGATTTTCCCTAAGATGAGGAGATTTATGCCCTAGGTTCCTCCTTCCTGCGCCAGTCCGGGCGCTTTGACGAGGCGCGCCGCCTGTCGCTGATCTTTCAACTGCGCCGGCCTGATTCCGCCCTGCCCCGCATTGACAGGCTTCACGCCCTCGCCCGTGAAGGCAACGCCACCGACCTCCGGCAAACCACCGATGAGCTCCTGCATTGCTTCAGGCAGGACGAAAAAATCCTGCTGGCCCTGGGTGATTTCGCGGCGACCACGGGTGATGCAACCCTCGCCCGTCAGGTCAGCTCCCGCCTGCCGGCCAAAGCGCCACCATGCTCACCTTGGAAGCCTTCATCACTGCCAAAGACTAGACTGCCGCGCTGACCCTGGCAGATGAACTGACGGCCGGGACTCCGCACTTGGGCGAACCGCTGCTGACTCTCTGCCATGGGCTCAAGGCCATCGCCCACTATGGCCGCAACGACCCTGCCGCCGGGCTTCTGGCCTACAATCGTCTCCTCGCCGGCACCCGTCTGCCTCCGGAGAACCTGCTCAAGCTCAGCAACCTTCTCTATGAGACAGGGGAAAGAAAACCGGCCCATGATCTCCTGGTCCGCACCGCTGCAGCCGATCCACAATATCAGGCGGTGTTGAGCCGCCTGATTGAAATGGACCTGGATCTGAGCAATCTCGAGGCCCTGCCAGCCCGCCTGCAGCATCTGGTAGCGATGCGAAAACCCTCCTGCGAACTCCTCGCGTGGGCCGCCAGCGCGCTCGGGAGCGACCGGTTGCTGTTCTTACGCGAGCGCTCTCCCGCGCTCGATGCCATCCGCAATCATCTCCAGAAGCACCCGCAGGTGGCGACAGCGCAGTTCAATGCGGATTACAGATAGAAGCTACGATGACTGACGCAGCGCGGAGCTTTAGCCCGCGCTGGATCGCCAGGGAGCGCAGGCTGAAGCGCTGTGCCACGTCCGGAGCACGTTCGCCTCATCTTGGGGTAATTCTCAATACTTGAGAAGATCTGGAACGCTTCCTTACACCCTGGCCGCTGCTAGCTCACGCAACAGGCGTTCGTTTTGCTCGCGGGTGCCGACGGTCACGCGCACCCACTCCGGCAAACCGTAGGACTTGACCGGACGGACGATCACGCCGCGGCGCTGCAGGGCGTCAAACACGCGGCCGCCGTCCCCCACCCGGACGAGAATGAAATTGCCCACACTCGGCACGAACTCCAGGCCGAGCCGCTGGAAGCCCCCGGCCAATTGCGCCATGCCGGTGCGGTTCTCCCGGCGGCATCGGTCGGTGAATTCACGGTCGTCGAGCGCCGCCACCGCCGCGGCCTGGCCGATGGCGTTGACATTGAAAGGTTGGCGGACGCGGTTGAGCAGCGCGGCCATTTCTGCGCTGGCATAACCGTAACCCACGCGAAGGGCCGCCAGGCCGTAGATCTTGGAAAATGTCCGCAGGCAGAGCACGGGCCGGCCCTCCGCGATGAGCGGGCGTAGGTCCGGCGGGGATTCCAGATATTCCG
>JBIJDP010000544.1:0-2775 GCA_044344065.1 Opitutaceae bacterium | reverse complement strand
CTCGAGTCCCGCGTCGGTTTCGGCCGGCGGGAGGACGGCGAGGAAGGTGGCCGCGGTCGGGGCGGGGGTTTCGTCCCCGTAACCGAGCAGCTGTTGCCAGGCGGGCGAGTACCAGAATTGCTGCGCGGCGAAGTCCAGCTCGAAGGCGCCTAGCGGACCGTCACTGCTCAGCTGCTGCAGGCGGGCGTCACCGGCAATGGCGGCCTCCTCGGTCTCCTTGCGTTCGGTGATGTCCAGCTGCAGTCCGCTCACGCGCCTGAGCTGGCCATCGCTGCCGATCTCCTGCAGCCCCAGGCAGTGCATCCAGACGTAGTGGCCGAGGCGGTGCCGGAGGCGGAACTCGACATCGAAGGGGCGGGTGCCGGAGGTGGCGTGCTTGCCGATGCGGAACGGGGCGGCAAAGGAATCCTCGGGATGCAGGAGCTGCTCCCAGGTGGCCGGCTGATCGGCCAGTTCGGCGTTCACATAGCCGAGCATCTTTTTCCAGGCCGGGGAGTACGTGGCGCGGCCCGCGGCCATGTCCAGGTCGAAAAAGCCGATGCCGTTATGCGCCGCCAGCATCCCGGCCGGGTCCGCGGCGGCGCGGGGGGCCGGAGCCGCCACCACGGGTTGCACGCAGGCCAGCAGCCGGTCCGTGAGTCCGTTCACCGCTTCCAGGCGCACCTGCACGGGCCGCGCGCCGCCGTCGTGGCTGCGGGCGATGAAGGGGGCGGTATGGTCGGTGGCGGCCTCGCGCAGGGCGCTCCACTGCATCTCCAGCCAGTCGGAGTCGCGGGAGGTGAACTCCAGTTCGAAGAGACCGACGAAGGGCTGGCCGTTGAGTGCGCCCGGCTCGGTCCGCCAGAGGGCATGCGCACTGTCATTGGCGGCGACCACCAAACCCGCTGAATCGAGCACCAAGACTGCGACCGGCTGGACGAGTCCGGAGGAGGAGTCGGGGGCTGGGCGCGGTGAAGTCACTGCTTCAGCCATTCAGCCACCGCCGGGTCCGGTTGGCGAGAAAATCGATATAGGCCGGGTGATCGTTCAAGCAGGGAATCTGCTGGAAGGATTCGCCGCCGGCGCCGAGGAAAATGTCCCGGCCCTCCTGCTGGATTTCCTCCAGCGTCTCCAGGCAGTCCGTGATGAAGGCGGGGCAGAGGATCAGCAGGCGCTTCACGCCCTGGGCCGGGAGGTTTGCGAGGACCTGGTCGGTGAACGGCGTGAGCCAGGGTTCGCCGACCAGCCGCGACTGAAAGGACACCGAGTGTCCGGCGGGCATGAGACCGGCGCGGGCCACGAGGGCACGCGTGGTGGCGAGGCATTGGGCCTTGTAGCAGGTCGCATGGGCGGGCGAGCAGGTCGTGCAGCAGTCGGGGACGACCATGCAGTGGGCGTGCGAGGAATCGGCCTTGCGCATGTGGCGCTCGGGCACGCCGTGGTAGGAGAACAGCACGAGGTCGTGCGGCCGGGCGAGGTACGGCGCGGCCACGGTGTGGAGCGCCTCGATGTAGTCGGCGTCGGCGAAAAACGGCTGCACGGTCGTCACCTTGAGGGCGGGCGCCTGCCGGGCGGCCTCCTCCATCACGCGCACGACGACGGTTTCCCAGGAGGACATCGCGTAGTGCGGATACTGCGGGAAGAGCAGGACCTCGTTGACGCCATCGCGCGCCATTTCACCCACGACCGAGGCGATGGAAGGGTTGCCGTAGCGCATGGCCAGGTAGACCGGGGTGCCGGCACCCAGCACGCCGGCGAGTTTTTGCCGCACGCTGCGGGAGGTGACAATCAGCGGAGATCCTTCGGGAGTCCAAATCTGCTGATAGGCATGGGCGGATTTCCTGGGCCGGGTGCGGAGGATGATGCCCTCCAGGAGCGCCCAGCGGAAGGGAGCGGGGAGATCGAGGACGCGCTCATCGCCGAGAAACTCGCGCAGGTAGCGTCGGACGTCGGGTACCGACGTGGAATCGGGCGAACCCAGGTTGACGAGCAGGACGGCGCGCTTGGACATGCCCGGAATAGGGAGGAGCAATGCGAAGTGTTGTCAAACGTCCCGCAAACCCGTTGAGTGCCGGGCTCCATTTCATGTCCACCACGCGCAAGCCCGTCCTCCTCATCATCCGCGACGGTTGGGGTAAGAATCCCGACCCGGCGCAGGATAAATTCAACGCCGTCGCCCTGGCCAGAAAGCCCTGCGACGACCGGTTGCACGCGACGTATCCGTACACCCTCGTGCGGGCGTCGGGCCTCGATGTCGGGTTGCCCGACGGCGTGATGGGCAACAGCGAGGTCGGCCACGAGAACATCGGCGCCGGCCGGATCGTGGACCAGGAACTGGTCCGCCTGAACAAGCTCTTCTCCGAGAAGCGCCTGGTGACCAATCCGGTCTGGCAGGCGTTGATCGCGCGGGTGAAGTCCCGGCCCGGCGCCAAGCTCCACCTGATGGGCATCGTGAGCGATGCCGGCGTGCATGGCATGCTGGAGCATCTGTACGGGATTTTGCGGCAGGCGAAGGAAGACGGCCTCGGTGCGCAGCAGGTTTTCATCCATGCCTTCACCGATGGACGCGACACTCCTCCGCAGAGCGGATTGGGCTATGTGCAGCAGGTCGAGGCCGAGTGCGCCAAAATCGGCGTCGGCAAAATCGCCAGTGTCTGCGGCCGCTTCTGGGCCATGGACCGCGACAACCGTTGGGAACGCGTGCAGCAGGCCTACGACATGCTCACGGGCCGCGCCGCCAAGGCCACCGCACCGAACGCCGAGGCGGCGGTTTCCAACTATTACGCGAATCCCCTT
>JBIJDP010000542.1:0-2776 GCA_044344065.1 Opitutaceae bacterium | reverse complement strand
ATGGCGGAAAGATCAAAATACCAAGGCCAGAAGAACAATCCTCTCCGGTATCCGCAATCCGCATTCCGCTATCAGGCGCTGCCGCCGGGCCGCAGTTGCGGGAAGAGGATCACATCGCGGATGCTTTCGGCACCGGTGAGCAGGATGCACAGGCGGTCGATGCCGACGCCCATGCCACCGGCCGGCGGCATGCCGTGCTCGAGGGCGAGCAGGAAGTCCTGGTCAATGGCCTGCTGGTCGCCGCCCGACTGCGCTTCGAACATCTGGCGCTGCACCGCGGGGTCGTTCTGCTCCGAATAGGCCGGCGCGATTTCCATGCCGCCAATGCACAGTTCAAAGACATCAATGGTCGTCGGGTCATCCAGGGTGATCTTCGCGAGCGGACAGAGTTCCTTGGGCAGGTGGGTGACAAAGGTCGGCTGGATGAGCGTCGGCTCGATCTTCTTGGAGAAGATCTCGTTGGTGATCTCGAAGTCCTCCCACTTGGGATCAACGTAGAGCCCGAGCTTTTCCGCCCCGGCCGCCTTCTCGGCCTTGCTGCGTTCAAACCACTGCGCGTCGCCGGTGACCTCGCGGATGAGGTCCTTGTACTTCACCTCGCGCCAGGGTCCGCCGAAATTGATCATCTCGCCGCTGGCCGCATGCCTGATCTCGCTCGTGCCCAGCACGTCGAGGCAGAGCGTGGTGAGCAGGTTCTTGATGAGGACCATCATGCCGCGGTAATCGCTGTAGGCCTGGTAGACCTCGAGCATGGTGAACTCGGGATTGTGCCGGCGCGAGATGCCCTCATTGCGGAAGTTGCGGCCGATCTCGAAAACGCGGTCGTAGCCCGCCACGAGCAGGCGCTTGAGGTAAAGCTCGAGGGAGATGCGCAGGACAAAATCGACGTTGAGCGCGTTGTGGTGCGTCGTGAACGGCCGGGCGGCGGCGCCGCCGGCGATGTTCTGCAGCACGGGGGTCTCGACCTCGATGAACTGCTGCTCCTCAAGAAAACGGCGGATGTGCGTCACGATGCGCGCGCGCAGCCGCAGGCGGTTCCGGGACTCCTCGTTGACGATGAGGTCGAGGTAGCGCTGGCGGTAGACCTGCTCGGGATCGCTGAGGCCGTGCCACTTCTCCGGCAGGGGCCGGAGGGCCTTCGAGACCAGGGTGTAACGGTCCACGCGGACGGTGACCTCGCCGGTCTTGGTCTTGAAGAGGGTGCCGGTGGCACCGATGATGTCGCCGAGGTCGAGTTTCTTGAACGCGATGTAGGCCTCCTCGCCGACCACGTCCTTTTTCACGTAGAGCTGGATCTGCCCCTGCTGATCGAAGATCTTCACAAACTGGCTCTTGCCCATGTCGCGGATGGTGACGAGCCGGCCGGCGACCGAGACCGTGACGGCGTTGTCCTGGCCGTCCACGTAGGCTTTGAGCGCATCGCCGGAGAAATGGGTCTGGACCACGCCAGCCCGGAACGGGTCTTGCCCCGCGGCGCGCAATTCCTGCAGCTTGGACAGCCGCACGGCATGCTGGTCGTGGGAGATATCGGATGGGTTTTCGCTCATGAAAAGGGGTGGAATTAGCCACGCCACCGGGCGCGGCGCAAATGGAATCTGTGAGCGGGGCCGGAGATAGCCTGCTCGAAAATGCAGGGCGGGGTCTCATCCTTCGCCGGGCCGACGGAGGACAGGTCCGAGCCCCGCCTGGTTAGCTTCCCGCTGGAATCCAATCTTTCTCTTTCTCGTAATCGTTCTCTTTCTCCTGCCCGGGCAATTATCTGCCCTGACGAAAGGGAAAGATAAAGAGCACGAGAAAGATTGGATGCAATCGACGGAAAGGCGGGGATCGGAATCCCCGCCCTACATTTCGGCGGATCCCTTCCTGCCATGGAATCGCTTGCCGCCACGCATGGTGCCGGCAAGACTCCAAGACGTCGTGCCGCCCATTCTCACCGCCATCATCGTGAGCGCCTGCCTCGGCGCCCTGGTCGGACTCATCCGGCAGTGGAGCAGTGACCAGACCTCCCCCGGCGGCGAAATCGACCTGGGCGGTGTGCGCACCTACACCTTCTGGGCCATGCTGGGAGCGGTGGCCGCGTTCTTGGGCGAAACCCGCGCCCCGGCGCTGCTCGCAGTAGTGATTGCCCTCGTCGGCTTGCAGCAAATCGTCTCCCTGCACCGCGTGCCGCCGACGCAGCACACCGGCGGCACCACGTTTGCCTCCGCCCTGCTGACCATTTTGGTGGGGGCGCTGGTCTACTGGGGTCACCGGCAGTCAGCCGTCCTCGTGGCGGCCACGACGATGGTCATGCTGGGCCTGAAGCAGACCCTGCATGCCTGGACGCGCGCCTTCAAACTCGCCGACATCCGGGCCACGCTGCAGTTCGTCGCCATCACGGGCGTCATCCTGCCGCTGGTGCCCAACCGGAACTTCGGTCCGTTTGACGCGTTCAATCCCTTCGCCACCTGGCTGATGGTCATCCTGATCTCGGGCCTGGGCTTCATCGGCTACATCGCCATGCGCATCATGGGGGCGCGGGCCGGGATCCTGCTCACGAGCCTACTCGGCGGCCTGGCCTCCAGCACCGCCACGACCCTGGCCTTCGCCAAGCGCAGCAAGGAGGACCCGGGGCTTTCCAATCATTACGCCATGGCCGTGGTCACGGCCTGCAGCGTGATGCTGCCCCGCGTGGTGATCGCCGTCGGGGTGCTGAACCCCACCCTCGCCGTGGAACTGATCGCCCCCTTCCTGCTCATGACCCTGCCCGCGGTCGTTTACGGCCTGTGGCTGCGCT
>JBIJDP010000543.1:0-2776 GCA_044344065.1 Opitutaceae bacterium | reverse complement strand
GGCCGCGCCCCTGGCCGGACCCCAGCAATTTGCCACGACGGCGGACGGCTACCAGCGCATGACGCTCGCTGACGGTTCCGTCATCGAGCTCAACGCCGAGAGCGAAGTGCAGGTGGCCTATGTCCCCGCCCAGCGCCGCGTCCGGCTCGTGAAGGGCGAGGCGCATTTCATCGTTAAAAAGGATCCGCAGCGCCCGTTCTGGGTCGAGGCGGGCACCGTCACCGTCCGCGCCGTCGGCACCGCGTTCAACGTGCGCCTCAGCGCATCCGAGATCGAGGTGCTGGTCACCGAGGGCAAGGTCGAGGTTGACCAGGGTCAAGCGGCCGCGGTGCCCAAGAAGCAACTCGTGGCCGGCGAGAAGCTGACCTTCGCGCAGCAGAATGCCGTCGCCGTTCCGGTGGTCGAAATGATCGAGCCGGCGGTCATGCGCAACGTCCTCTCCTGGCAGGATACCCGCCTGATCTTTTCCGAGACCCCGCTGGCCAATGTGGTCGAGCAGTTCAACCAGCACAACCGGGTCAAGATGGTGCTGGCCGATCCCGAACTCGCCACCAAGCCCGTTGATGGCAGCTGGCGGGCGGGCAACACGGAGGGATTTGTCCGCATGCTGAGCGAGAGCGGCGAGATCGTCGTCGATCGTTCCGCCGACTCCGACCAGATCATCCTCCGCAAGGCGCCCTGAATCAGGCCGGTGGCCTGATAGCGAGACCGGAGACCTGAAACCTGAATAGAGGTGGTCGCCCCTGTAGGAGCGGCTTTATGCCGCGAAGTTGCGCTCACGATCGCGGCGTAAAGCCGCTCCTACAACCAATCCACAGGCCCGATCCGTTTTACCACATCTAAACCGATCGGGCTTGTGGCTGGGCTGCACCTTTCGGGAAATCGGGCTTCCGATCCGCAGGCGGTTGCCTATCATCGGCGTGTCTGCGCCGTTGCCTTTTTCTAGCACGAGGTTTCGCGCGCCCATGCCACCAAGCCTGTCCACATCATGACCAACCGCGCCCGACTGGAATCGGCACTGCAGGGAACACCGGTGACCCATCCGGTCTATGCCACCTACGACGGGTTCGTCACGACCCGGCCGCACGTGGACTGGCCCCGGCTGTTTGCGCTGGGCCTGGGACAGATCAATCACGCCGACGTGCTGCGGCACGAGCATCCGAACCTGCAAATCGTCGAGACCACCCGTGAGCACAACGGCCACACGCGACTCGACGTGCGCTGGATCACCGACATCGGCGAACTCCACCAGTGGTACCTCGACGGCTGGCGGCAGGAGTTCTTCATCAAGACGCCCGCGGACTACCGGATCATGCGCCGCGCCTGGGAGGGGGTGCGGATCACGGCCGACGACACCGCCTTCCTCGCGTCGGAAAAACAGGTGGGCGACAATGGCGTGACCCTGGGCAACATCGCCGGCATGGGCCTCGGGCGCACGCCGCTGATGGTCCTGCAGGTGGACTGGGTCGGGCTGGGCCAGTGGTCGGTGGATCTCGCCGATGAACTGCCCGGGATGATGGAACTGCTGGAATTCATGAACGAACTGAAGCTGGAGGAATTCCGGCAGGCCGTGCGCACGCCCGCCCGGCAGATCAAGCTCTGGGAAAACCTCTCGATCCAAACCCTGGGACCCGTGCGCTACCGGCGGCACCTCGTGCCGCTCTACACGAAAATTCTCTCCATCCTGAATGCCGCCGGCAAACGGCTGCTGGTGCACTATGACGGCAAGCTCCGCGTCATCGCCGACCAGGTCGCGTCGCTCGATTTCGACGGGATCGATTCGCTCACGCCGCCCCCGGAGGGCGACATGACCGTGGCCGAGGCCCGCCGCTGCTGGCCCGACATGATGCTGTGGTGTCATCCGTCGCTGGGCTGGTTCCGCGAGTCGCCGGAGACGCTGCGGACGCTGATCCGCGGGATGGTCCGGGATGCCGGGCCGAATCGGTTCTGCCTGATGATCAGCGAGGAGATTCCACCGGATTGGGAGCGGACGGTGCCGCAGGTGCTCGCCCTGCTGCGGGAGGATATGCACGCATGAACTCCAAATCGGTTGTACGCAACGCCCTCGCCCATCGCGCCGGCCGGGTCCCGGTGGATTTTGGCGGCACCACGGTTTCGGGCATCCACATCAGTGTCGTGGAGGCCCTGCGCCGCCATTACGGCCTCCCGGCCGGACCGGTGCGCGTGTACGAGCCCTATCAGATGCTCGGTGAAATCACCGACGACCTGCGCGAGGCCATGGGCATCGACACCGTCGGCGTCCTGCCGCGCGGCACGATGTTCGGCTACACGACGGAAGGCCCCTGGCGCGAATGGCGCAGCCCTTGGGGCCAGGTTGTGCTGGTCCCGCCCGGCTTCCAGACGCGGACCGAGGCCAACGGCGACGTCTACATTTACCCGCTCGGCGACACCAGCGTGCCGCCGAGCGGCCACATGCCGGCCACGAGTTATTTTTTCGATTCCATCATCCGCCAGGAGCCCATCGACGAGGACAAACTCAATCCTGCCGACAACCTTGAGGAGTACGGACTGCTCACCGACGCGGACATCGCCCACTGGCAGCAGCGGGCCGCGATGCTGCGCGACTATCCGCGGGCGGTCGTGGGCAACATGGGCGGCACCGGCCTGGGCGACATCGCCCGCGTGCCGGGGACCTCGCTGCGCCACCCGAAGGGCATCCGCGACACGAGCGAATGGTACATGTCGATCGTGGCGCGGCCGGACTACGTGCGCGCCGTCTTTGACCGCCAGTACGAAATCGCCCTGCAAAACCTCG
>JBIJDP010000540.1:0-2777 GCA_044344065.1 Opitutaceae bacterium | reverse complement strand
CGGGCACGGCCATCGGAAACGAGGTCTCGCTGGAGAAGTTGGTGTAGAGGATCGGCTGGGCGTAATTCATCTTTTCGCTTTCCAGCTGGAATTCATGGCAGCTCGCCTGGTCGCCGACAAAGATGAGCGAGCGGCTTTGCTGCTGCTGCAGCCGGTTGAGATAATGGCCGCGCCGGTAAAGCAGCGTGACGGGCATCAGCGCGATGAAGCTGAGGGCGACCACGGCGCGGCTTTGCTGCAGGGTGTAGCCGCTGGGAATGAGCACGAAGGTGATCAGGAGGGTACAGAGCATCGCCAGCACCAGGGCGATCAGGTGCAGGCTCGTGTAGTCGATGCTCAGCATGTCGGTGCGCGACTTGTAGCCGTCGATGAGATAGAAGGCGACGACCGTGAGGGCGAGCGGGCCGACCAGGGGCAGGATGACCAACGACTCGGGCCGCACCACGCCGCGCAGCCAGCCAATGAGGTTGAAGACCACAAAGAGGGCCAGGGCATCAAAGGCCAGGAGCCGGATGGAGGTGTAGCGGGAGGGATTCAAGTGTTCAGACGGGCGAAGGATGCTGTGGATTCAATGTGCGGACGATACCAGGGATTGCCAGTAGTTTGCCGCCTGCGCCAGTCCCGGAGTCGTGCGGCTGAATGCGAGGGCTCCCTGGGCCAGGGCCGCGGGTTCGGCCGGTGTATCCTGCCACTGCCTGAGCACGCCGGCCATCCCGGCGATGTCATGACGGGCAAAGCTCCGGCCCATGCCGGCGGAGGCCACCAGTCCGGCCAGTTCGCATTGCGGCGGGCCAATGAAAAGTACGGGGCGGCCGATCGCGGCGATGCCGTACAGCTTGCTCGGGAACACCAGGTCCTCGCATTGCTCGCGGAGCGTGATCAGGTGGACGTCCGCGACCCCGAGGGAGACCGCCAGCTCCGACCGCGGCTGGGGTGGTCGAAACAGCACATTGGGCAGTTGTTTCGCCCGCGCGACCGACTCCAATTGCCGGTGCTGGGCACCGGCCCCGATGAAAAGGAAGACGCAGCGCGTCTCTGCGCGCAGGGCCGCGGCCAGTTCCAGCACCGGCTCCAGATCATGTACTCGGCCCATGTTGCCGGAATAGGCCACGACAAACTTGCCACGCAATCCCCATTGCTCGCGCAGCGCGGCGAGCGCATTGGGCGCGGCCGGTTCCAGTCCGCGCGGGGCCCAATTGGGGATGATACGCACGCGTTTCCCGTCGGCCCCATTGGCCAACACCATCCGGGCCATGTCGGCGCCAAGCACCGCGCATCCGTCGGCCAGCCGCCATTCGCGGTTGCGCAGCCAGCGCACTGCACCCAGGCCCTGCAGGCCGTTCAGGCGCTCCGGCAGTTCCGGATACACGTCCTGGACCCAGTGAAAGAGCCGGACGCCGCGGAGGCGGGCGAGCGGACCGGCAAACAAGAGCAGCAGGGGCGGATCGGTGAGCAAAACCAGCGTATCGCCCCGACGCGACTGGAGCATCAGGCACCACAGCGCGCCGAGCCCGAAGCCAAACCAGTTGGCCGCCTGTCCCAGGAATCCCGTTTGGGCGAAACGCGGACTCCGCACGCGGTGGATGGCAACGCCGTTGCGGTGCTCGCTGGCGACCGCCCCGCGAGGTCCGCTGGTGAGGACCTGCACCTCACAGCCGCGGCCGGCCAGTTCCTCCGCGAGATCGGTCAGCAACTGGCCGGTCGCCGGTTCCTCCGGCCAATAGAATCGGTTCAGGAAAACGATCCGGCTCATTGCGGGTTCCGAAGGCGCTGGCGGTCCTGGCGTCGCATCTCCGCGGCCTTGGCGGCATTGAGGAATTCATACCAGCCCATGAGCCGGCAGAAGACGAAGCCCCGGTAGCCGTCCAGAAAACCCGCCCGCCAGACATAATGGTAAAGGAAGCGGATCGTGCCGCGGAAGGGCAGCCGCCACGCCAGCCGGCGCAGGCGGCGTTTCCGGGCGAGACCGGGATCGAGGGTCTTTTCGCTTTCGGGGCGGGAGGAACGGTCGTGCTGCAGCCGGGCCTCCCAGTTGCTGTAGCGGTTGTGCTTTTCCACCCAGGTCCCGATGTCGGGGAACGCGTGATGCTCCATGATGCCGGGCAGGTAGCCGGCGCTGCCCTGCAGCACCACGTGTTCATGCACCTCATTGTCGCCGCTTTGGGTGTCGGCCGTGCCGGCGAACTGCTCGTAGCGGCCGAGGCGGTGGCGGAAGAAGCGCAGGTTCCAGCTCGGGAAATAGCCGCAGTGATTCAGCCAGCCGTCGAGAAACCAGAAGCGGCGGTTGACGTAGTAGCCGGCATGCGGCGGCTGGGCGGCCGCGACGATTTCCCGCATGGCCGTGGCCATTTCCGGCGTGGCCCGTTCATCGGCGTCGATGATGAAAACCCATTCGTTTTTCCACACCACGTGTTCCAGCGCCCAGTTCTTTTTCTTGGGGAAACCGCCGGACCATTCGAATGAGGCCACGGTGGCGCCAGCCTGGGTGGCGATGGCCCGGGTGGCGTCGGTGCTGCCCGAGTCCACGACCACGATGTCGTCGCAAAAATCCACCGAGGCGATGCAGGCGGCGAGGTTGACGGCCTCGTTTTTGACCGGGATCAGAACCGAGATGGGGGCGCGCGGACGGGCAGGGGAATTCATGGTTCGGTGGCGCGTTCCAGCCTAGCGTAGCGGCAGGCGGCGAAAAGCAGAAGCCAGAATGAGATGACCACGGCGCCGTTGGCGAAGGGAAATTCCATCAGGGCATAGAGCAGAATCAGGCCCGTTCCCAGCAG
>JBIJDP010000541.1:0-2777 GCA_044344065.1 Opitutaceae bacterium | reverse complement strand
GTCGCCCTCCGCCCGGCCTCGCAGGGCGGCACCGACATCGTGCTGACGGGCCCGACGCCTTTCACGCCGCGCGGGAGTCCGTAAGACCGCGGTTCGCACCGTAGGCAGCCCGCTCGCGGGCGCTGGTTCGATGGCCGCAATCCGCCTGAGCGCGAGCAAGCTCGCTGCCTACCGCCGCCGTCTTCCGCGAAGCGACCAATTAATTCGTGATTGCCCGCAGCCCCGCCCGCGTTGCACTCGGCCGTTCCCTTCATGTCCGCCACCACCCAATTGCCCAACCCCGACCACGTGCTCGCCGTCGCCGCCGAGCTGAAACTCAAGGTCCACTCGGTCGCCGCCACCGCGGGCCTGCTCAAGGAGGGCGCCACCGTCCCATTCATCGCCCGCTACCGCAAGGAGGTCACCGGCGAACTCGACGAGGTGCAGATCATGGCCATCCGCGACCGGCTGGAGCAGATGGCCCAGCTCGATGAGCGCCGCGCCGCCATCCTCGCCTCCCTCAAGGAGCGCAACCTGCTTTCGCCCGAACTGGAGAAGGCCGTCAACGCCGCGACCAACCTCACGGCCCTCGAGGATATCTACCTGCCTTACCGCCCGAAAAAGCGCACCCGCGCCACGATCGCCAGGGAAAAGGGCCTCGCCCCGCTCGCTGAATTGCTCTGGGCCCAGGCCGCCGCCACGGATCCGGTGGCAGCCGCCACGGCCTATGTCGGACGCGAATACACCGCTGACGACGGCAAGAACCAGGTCGCGAAAATCGCCAGCGCCGAGGAGGCCCTCGCCGGCGCCCGCGACATCCTCGCCGAACAGGTGAGCGACGACAAGGACGCCCGCGCCCGGCTCCGCGCCCTCTTTCACCGCGACGCCGTGGTCTCGTCCAAGGTGCTCACCGGCAAGCAGGACTCGCCGGAAGCCGCCAAGTTCAAGGACTACTTCGAATGGAGCGAGCCGCTGGCCAAGGCTCCCAGCCACCGCGTCCTCGCGATGCGCCGCGGCGAGAAGGAACTCTTCCTCATGATGCGCGTGACGCTGCCCGACGATTCCGCCGCGTTCGCCGAGGTGCAGGCGCTGTTCGTGAAGGCCAAGAACCCGGCCGCCGACCAGGTCGCCCTCGCCGTGCAGGACGCCTGCAAGCGCCTGCTCGCCCCGGCCATGGAAACCGAGATGCGGCTCGAATCAAAGAAGCGCGCCGACGAGGCCGGCATCCGGGTCTTCGCCAGCAACCTGCGCGAACTCCTGCTCGCCGCCCCGCTGGGCCAGCGGGCGGTCATGGCCATCGATCCCGGCTTCCGCACCGGCTGCAAGGTCGTGCTCCTCGACCGGCAGGGAAAACTGCTGCACAACGACGTGGTTTTCCTCGACCGCCAGCCCGACGAGGCGAAGGAGAAACTCGCCGGCTTCGTGAAGTTCTTCAACGTCGAGGCCGTCGCCATCGGCAACGGCACCGCCGGCCGCGAGACCGAGGCCTTCGTCCGCACGCTGCAGCTGCCGCCCTCCATCCCGGTCGTGATGGTCAACGAGTCCGGCGCCTCCATCTACTCCGCCAGCGAGGTCGCCCGCGAGGAGTTCCCCAACCACGATCTCACCGTGCGCGGCGCCGTCTCCATCGGGCGCCGGCTGATGGACCCGCTCGCCGAGCTGGTGAAACTCGACCCGAAGAGCATCGGCGTCGGCCAGTACCAGCACGACGTCGACCAAACCGCGCTCAAGCGCTCGCTCGACGACACGGTGGTCAGCTCCGTCAACGGTGTCGGCGTCGAGCTCAACACCGCCTCGAAGCAGCTCCTCAGCTACGTCTCCGGCCTCAACGCCACGACCGCCGCCGCCATCATCACCCGGCGCAACGATAAGGGCCCGTTCAAGTCGCGCGCCGAGCTGAAGGAGGTGCCGCGCCTCGGTCCGAAGGCCTTCGAACAGGCCGCCGGGTTCCTGCGCATCCGCGACAGCGTCCACCCGCTTGACGCCAGCGCCGTCCATCCCGAGCGCTACGCCCTCGTGGAGAAAATGGCCGCCGATCTCGGTGCCACCGTCGCCGACCTCATGCGCGACGGCACCCTGCGCGCCAGGATCAAGCTGGAGAACTACGTCTCCGCCGAGGTCGGCCGGCCCACGCTGACCGACATCGTGGCTGAGCTGGCCAAGCCCGGCCGCGACCCGCGCGCGCAGTTCGAGGCGTTCAGTTTCACGGAAGGCGTGAACAAACCGGAGGACCTGAAGCCCGGCATGAAGCTCCCCGGCATTGTGACCAACGTCACGGCCTTCGGCGCGTTCGTGGACATTGGAGTGCACCAGGACGGCCTCGTGCACGTGAGCCAGCTCGCCGACAGCTTCGTGAAGGACCCCGCCGCGGTGGTGAAGCCGCAGCAGAAGGTCATGGTCACGATCACCGAGGTAGACCTCGCCCGCAAACGCATCGCCCTCTCCATGCGCAGCAAGCCCGAGATAGGTTCTCCCTTCGCCAAGGCTTCGGGGGACAGGCCCCGCACCAGCCCCGGCGCCCAGCGTCCGCCCGTCGCACCCGCGCAAGCACCCCGCCCACCGCAGGCCGTGAACAACGACTGGTTCAGCGCGGCGTTGAAGAAGAAAAAGTAACCACGCCTTGGGTAGGGCCCGGCCCCCCACCTTCGCCAAGGCTACGGCGGGCAGGCCGGACGGGCTGCGTTTGGCCCGCGCACGCCGAACCGCCCGTCCAGAGGCCGGGCGCTACCCACGAACCCAACCGTAGGCAGCCCGCTTGCGGGCGCTGGCTTGGAATGTAGGGGCGCACCTTGTGTGCG